>NZ_AKZL01000004.1:0-102184 GCF_000282755.1 Shewanella sp. POL2 | reverse complement strand
CTTTAGCTTTGAGCTGGCACAATTGCAGTTGATCTTCGGCCACAAACTGCAGGTACAAATAAAAGCCTTCATCCTGTGCTATGGCCCTTGGGCTGCGTAGCGATTCGGCTTGGGCAAATTCCCTGAGCGGAGCGCCCTGCTGTGCTACAAAATCCTCAAATCGCTGCGCCCTTGGTGTGTGCAGCTGCAAATGGTGTTCGCAAAAGACTGTGTATAAACGTGCAAAGGCGCGGTACTTAAGCTCACTGACCTTGGGATAATCGAGCCAGTTCTCCGCATTGAGTAGGGCAATGGCTTCTTGCCATTCCTTCGCCGCAAACTCCGTCTTTAATGGCTCAAATTCAGGCACACTAGGTAAATGAATATACAGCGGATTCAGCCTTCGACGATCGCAGGGACTATAAGGGCTCGGATGTTCCGGTGCGGCAATATCTAAGGCATGCAATGGGTTAAGTTGAATAAAATCGGCGCCATACTCGGCCACTAAACCAATCAGTTGCTCTAAATCGCCAAAGTCGCCCATGCCCCATTGGCTTTCACTGCGCAGACTATAAAGCTGAATACTCACGCCCCACGGTTTATGGCGCTTTCCTTGCGCCACAGCGCTCATCACCCCTTGATAGGCGGTTCTCGGTGCCACCATAAAAGTGCCATGGAACTCAGTCGCCATACTTGCTACAGAAATGCTTGCTGATGAGTTGCTTGCTGCTGAGGTACTTGCCGATGCTAGGCCGTGCTGAACATCCGCCAGCCCAAGCAAACTGACGCTCAGAGTGTGGTAGCCCAGCCCGAGGCAAGATAAATCACTTAAGTTGTCTTTATTGCTAGATGTGTTTGGCGCGGCGCTGACATTTTCCCATGAACGGCGCGGCTCAGCGCTGCTATCTTGCTCAGCGGCATCGCCCGCATCACGGCAATGAAACTCATGACCTAAGAGGTCGAGGCGGTATTGCAGGAACTGACACTCATTGGCAAAGGAGCTGGTGCCAAACTGCGCCAACTCCTGCGCCTGAATACGATAATCCCCAATCGGTTTTAGCGCCAAAAATGGCACCTCAAGAATAACCCTCTCCCCTTGCTCACAGGTAAAGGTGAGCAGCAGATCGCCACGGTAAGATTGAGGTAAATACAGGCAGACCCAAGGTTCATCGACATAACACCAATGAAACGCCGGCAACACTTGTGTCCAATGGTGTGCATCGAGTTGATACACCTGAGCGTCAAGCTCGTCGCCACTGGGTAAACTCGTTAACGGTTCATCCTTTGCCTCGCAGGACTGAGTATTTTTTTCCTGCAACATACAGGTCAAAATCCCTTGCCTGTCAGCCTCGGGAATGCGGATGTACTGGCCAAAGCAGTCGGTAAAGTCTGCTCCCACGCCCCGCAAATACAGCAACTTCTCCAGCCCCATATTTGTCGCCCCCGCGACTGCTCATCCATAGCCTTAGATAGGCAGTAACCATGCCAGCGCAAAATAACAGCATGAAGACAGATTTGTGTCAGCCAAGTGACAACAAAGAAAACTTATAAATCAGCATCTTGAATAAAATACGTGCCTTTATCGCCCAAGCCTTTGCCCACCGTGCTATCTAGCAAACGCACTAGTTTGAAGCAGGGAGTGATTAAAAAAGGTGCAACGCGCTTAAATGGCGCAAGCAAAACAACATCTTATCTTTGAGTACATTAGTGAGCTTTATCCCTTAGGTTGAATGCCTCTCTGGCACGGGGATGATTAGATTGGCAACTAGCTGCAACACTTTGTATCAATTACATTTTTCATCTTGAAATCCCCTTCATCGCTCTGTCACTATGCGCGCACAAAACAAAAACAACACTTAATCGCAACATTTACCCATGCCCGCTTACATTATCCAAGCAGGCAAAGGCGTGGCGAACAACGCAAAAATAAGGAAATTGATATGAAAAGAATCACGGGACTTTTACTCGCCAGCAGTTTGAGCATGGTCCTCAGTGCCTGCGGCGGTGGCGAAGATGATCTCACTCCCAATATCCCCAAACCCGACCCAACTCCACCGAGCTTAAGCGCCGATGTCTGTTATTTAATGAGCACCACAAAGGGGGATGTAACCTTAGCCATCGACCTCACCCATATGCCCATCACGGGAAAGAACTTTAAACAGTATGTCGATAAGTCCTTCTATAACGGCACCTTATTCCACAGAACCATTAATAACTTTATGATCCAAGGCGGCGGTTTCACCACGGGATTACAGAGCAAGCCAACGAACTCGCCGATTAAAAACGAGGCCGCGGTCGGTATCAGTAACAAACGGGGCACTATCGCGATGGCGCGTACTACAGTGCCAGACTCAGCGACATCACAGTTCTTTATCAATGTGTTAGATAATCCGCAGCTCGATGCTTCGGCGAGCAACTATGGTTATGCCGTGTTTGGTAAAGTTGTCGAAGGGATGGATGTGGTGGATCAAATAAGCATTGTGCCGACCAAAACCAGCAACGGTTTTAACGACACACCAGTGACTGAGATTTTGATTAATAGTGTGACAGAAACCAACTGCCCCAAAGCTTGATAAATACTCGGGGTTAAATAAAAAGCACTGATTTATCAGTGCTTTTTATTATTCTCGGCCCAAGGAGATTATTCATCCCCTTGAATTTTACCCACTAACAACATAGGTGCTGCGTCGATTTTATCGGCGTCCATCATGGCCGCAATTCGCTCCACCGATGAGAGTAGCTGACTCTGCTCCCACTCTTCAAGATTTTGATATTGCTTAATAAAGTGTTCCTGTAGTGGTTTAGGAGACGCCTCTAAAAGTGCACGCCCCGCATCACTTAAATACAAATGGACTTTACGCTTATCGGACTCGCTGCGTTTGCGGATCACTAATCCCCGCCCTTCGAGCCTATCAATAATTGTTGTCACAGTGGCTGGGCTGAGGGTGATTTCTTCGGCCACCTGCTTGGCTAAGGGAGCGCCGAGTTGGGCAATCTTCTGCATCACCATCAACTGTGGTCCCGTCAAGCCGGAATGCTTATTGAGTTGCCGCGAATGAATGTCGATAGCGCGGATCACGCGGCGCAGTGAAATCAGCAGTTGTTCATATTTTTCCATCGTACTTCACATACTCCTCATCAACTCAACGGCCGCACCTTACCAGAAACTCAACCACAACTCACCTTGGCGGGCAATTTTATCGCGTAATAATCTGAGTTTAACTAAACAAGTAAAAGCTGAAAAAACTCTTAAAAAACATAGCGTATGCAGCTCTTAATCTCTGTCATAAAAATTCATTATTTAGTTATCTAGTTCCAACTTTAGTGCGAATTTCACCTCAGGAATCTATCTAAACCGATCTAGATCACAACTTGGCTACCCCTTAATTGGTAGTTTGGTCACCAGAAAGAAACAAATTTAATATACAAGCAAATAGGTGGATATATGGCTGCTAAATTTTTTATTCCTTCCGTCAACGTATTAGGCAAAGGCGCAGTAGATGATGCTATTGGTGATATCAAAACCTTAGGCTTTAAACACGCGCTAATTGTGACGGATAAACCTTTAGTCAATATTGGTCTAGTCGGTGAAGTGGTCGAAAAACTCGGCCAAAATGGTATTACCTCAACCGTGTTTGATGGCGTACAACCTAACCCAACCGTCGGGAACGTTGAAGCAGGTCTGGCACTGTTAAAAGCCAATCAATGCGATTTTGTGATTTCACTCGGTGGAGGCTCACCACACGATTGCGCTAAAGGTATCGCTCTTGTGGCAACCAACGGTGGCAGCATCAAAGACTACGAAGGCTTAGACCAATCCGCTAAGCCACAACTGCCATTAGTAGCAATTAACACCACCGCCGGCACCGCCAGTGAAATGACCCGTTTTTGTATCATCACTGACGAAGCTCGCCATATCAAAATGGCAATTGTCGATAAACACACCACCCCATTACTGTCTGTGAATGACCCAGAGCTGATGCTGAAAAAACCAGCAAGCCTCACTGCTGCAACGGGCATGGACGCGCTGACCCACGCGGTTGAAGCCTATGTGTCTATCGCTGCGAACCCAATTACCGATGCCTGCGCCATTAAAGCCATTGAACTTATCCAAGGCAACTTAGTGAATGCGGTAAAACAAGGCCAAGATATTGAAGCCCGTGAGCAGATGGCCTATGCGCAATTCTTAGCGGGTATGGCCTTTAACAACGCCAGCTTAGGTTATGTGCATGCCATGGCGCACCAATTAGGCGGTTTCTATGATCTGCCCCACGGTGTGTGTAACGCCCTCTTATTACCCCATGTGCAAGAATACAACGCTAAAGTGGTACCGCATCGCTTAAAAGATATCGCCAAAGCGATGGGTGTCGATGTTGCCAATATGACGGATGAGCAAGGTGCTGCGGCTGCAATCACCGCGATTAAAGCCCTATCCGTTGCGGTAAATATTCCAGAAAACCTGACGTTACTCGGGGTTAAAGCGGAAGATATTCCAACGCTGGCTGAAAACGCCTTGAAGGATGCCTGTGGTTTCACTAACCCTAAACAGGCAACCCATGAAGAGATCTGCCAGATCTTCACGAATGCGTTATAAGCCATACAAGCTCTAACGCCTATCAGCGCGCCAATTGACAGGATGTTGTTCGGCTAGCGCAAGCTAACGACATAGAATCGGCCCAAACAAGTTCCCTTGTTTGGGCCTTTCTTTTTATGCATCAAAGACACCTTTAACACCACATCATCACAGCAAAAACCGCCGTAACGCCTTAATCTTCGGCAATTGAGATCGCGCAGATCGAAAATTCCATCAAATAGCGCAAAACGTGATCTTGGTGGGTTACATGCTGTTACAAATCCGCTAGACTGGTTCCAGTTCGCTTTTTCCCTGCAAAAGATGAAGCCAGCTGAGAGGCCCGTTTTAAGGAACGGGCCTCTGTCCATTCAAGCCCTCATCAACCATGCACTTCCCTCATATTTTGCTAATGTTAAATAGCATACTCATCAAAACATTTTTATACCTATCATTAATTGGTGCTTTATTGCGCAGTAGTTAAGCAAAAACGAATTTGAATGCAAAACTGAGAGATAGCCCAAAGTTATTCGTTAAAAACTCATGCTAAATAACAGCTATGGCAAATAAATTAACTCGCTCATTTTTATATAAAAACACTTGTAAAAACGGTGATTTATCTAGGACGGTATCAGCGTAATTAATGATTGACCGAATTCAAAAACGATGCCTATGATGGCAGCAACATCCTCTACAGGTAGGTACGCTATGACAGCAATTACTCATGTATATAACTACACAGTTAGATGTCCACATTACAAAGATCCCGAACACACCGCAAGTTGGTTAAACCACATTGAATTAAACCAATCGAGTGAAATTGCATTAAACCGTATCACCAAATGGCATGAACTCTCAGGCACTAAATCCTTTGAAACCAGTAAGTTTGTCGTCCGCAAAGCCGAAAATGAAGAAGCCTATTTTTCGATGCAAAGCGATAGACTTAAAAATGATGGTCATGCGCTCGTCACCTTTAAAATTTTCCTCGATACCTGTTGTGACAAGGCCGCTCCTGAAGAAATTATGCAGCACCTAATCCAAGACTATCAGCAACGTTTAGCCAAGCTAGAACAGGCATAGAACACCATTCGCCGTGGGCATATAGCGTCAAATGCCCAATTATCCCAAAGGCCAAACCAACGTTTGGCCTTTTTGTTAAGTACTTTAGTCAAAGCTGCAGCAAGCAATTGTGATCTCATGCCTAGGGCGTGTTGACGTTTCAGTTTTGGAGCAATTTGGCCAGTGTTTATACAAGGCAAAATCCGTGCTTGTAGTCATCCTACATAAACGGACAATAACGCAGCAGAAACGCTGCCGGAAGAGTTCGTCAGACAAGCACATGCTCTTACTTTCTGTCATTAAGAGCCGCATGTCATTTGAGTAGAATAACTACGCATTATTCTTCGTTTCGCGAGCACTAGCTTGTCGGAATGAAATGTAATCTCGATACATCAATGCGCCCTAGGATTTAGTTAACTGATGACGATGGTGCTCACAAGCGGCATAAAGCGTTTCAGTTCAAAGAACTCTCCCGACACAAGCAGGTGAGCCAGCGCACATTTCACCAAAAAGTGACACGACACATATCACAATTTGCGATCAGCATAATCATACACTCAACCCCCATAAAAAAATAAGACTAATAAAATCAATAAATAATCATTATTCCTGACTCACTTCCCAACATATGGCCTCATTGCTTGAGACATAAAGCTAAGGTTAATATTTTGTTTCACAACCTTACCCTCTGCACAATCTAACAACACAACGAATAGGAATAAGCGGCATGGCTATAGCAAACATTGTTATCGTGGGTGGTGGTGCTGGCGGGATGGAGATTGCGACAAAATTAGGCCACAAACTGGGGCGCAAAGGAAAAGCAAAGATAACGTTAATCGATTGTGCTGAAAGCCATATTTGGAAGCCACTACTGCATGAGGTTGCGACTGGCGCACTCGATGTTGGTATCGACGCTTTAAGCTATCGAAGCCATGCAGCCGCCCATGGCTATCACTTTCAACAGGGCGCTATGACGGATATCGATAGACAAAACAAACAAGTAGTGCTGTCTGCGATTTGTGATGATAAAGGTGATGTACTACTCCCATCTCGTCATATTGATTATGACTATTTAGTGGTCGCCATTGGCAGTATCGCTAATGACTTTAACATTCCAGGCGTACGTGAACATTGCCAATTTCTTGATAATACAGAGCAAGCAATGGCAATCCGCAAAATTTTGCTGAATAAGTTTCTCCGTTATGCCAGCCATAGCCTGCTGGCCGATAAAATTAAAATTGCTGTTGTAGGTGCAGGGGCCACTGGAGTAGAAATGTCTGCGGAAATGCACCATGCCGTGGATCAGTTGCGCGGATTTGGCTATAACATCGATTCACGTCTTTTGGAGGTCACCCTCATTGAAGCTGATAAACGGATTTTACCTAAAGTAGAAAAGCGCGAAATTTCAGATTCAGTGACCAAAGAATTAGCCGCGCTCGGCGTTAAGGTCATGACTGAAACACGCATTAATCAGGTGGATGAAACGGGGTTGACCACAACAGATGGGCAGATGATCCCCGCCGATTTAGTGATCTGGTCTACAGGGGTAAAGGCACCGGATTTTCTGAAGGAAATTGGTGGACTAGAAACCAACCATATTAACCAGTTGGTGGTAAAACAGAATATGCAAACCAGCCGCGATCCGCATATTTTTGCAATTGGTGACTGTGCTGCTTGCCCACAACCCAACGGTACTTTTGTTCCACCAAGGGGGCAATCTGCACGACAAATGGCACTCATGACGGCCGACAATATTATGCTACTGCTTGCAGGACAAGACGCCCGTCATCAGTATGTTTATAAAGATCTTGGGTCGCTTGTTAACTTGTCGAAGTTTCATACTGTGGGCAACTTGCTGTCATTTATCGGCGGTGGAGTGATGGTCGAAGGTAAAATCGCTCGCTTTGTTTACACTTCTCTCTATCGGCGACATTTAATTGAACTGCACGGTGTGGTAAAAGGCAGCCTTTTAATGTTTGCTAAAGGTATTAGTCGCATTATTCATCCCCATCTCAAATTGCATTAGCAAGATTATTAAGGCGTTTTGCGTAACTATTTGGTATCTTGCGAGGCAACCGTTAGTTTTCAGGATGAATAACCATGAAAAAAGCAACACTCCTCATACTGCCATTGCTACTTGTCACCACGGCCTGCGCCGATTTAAAGGATGCGGGGCGCGCTATCGGCACCACCACTAAGGATGTCACCAAAGAGATTGGTCATGCCACCCGCGACACCACCAAAGCCATTGGTCATGCTTCTAGGGATGCGGTGAAATCGGTCAAAGAAGATCTTACTAAAGACTCAGAGTGACGCCCGTGCGTCACTCTGCTTTATCGGGGCTCAATCCTTAGGCCGCATTAGCACGAATACCATGGGGAACCGGTAATCCCTGCGAATTCACATTTACAAACACCATCTTATCGATACTCACCACAGGCGCCTGCGTCATCTTATTACGTACTTGGCAACTGACCGTAATGGAGCTGTGCCCAAGGCTGACAAGCTCCAAACCAAATTCCAACACATCCCCTTGGCGCGCCGGCGTCATAAAATTGATTTCAGAAATCAGCTTAGTCACATGGCTGGTGCTTTTCATCTGGCATGCAGCAAAGATAGCCGCCTCCTCGTCAATCCAACTCAATAACTGGCCGCCAAATAGGGTATTTGCAGGATTTAAATGTTCAGGTTTGACTAAACGACGACTGTAATATTTCATGACGGTGACCTCACTGTGAATGCTAAGTTTTACGGCCAATTCACAGCATTATTTAGGCCAAGATAAATAGCCATTGAATAACAATGAGATAGCATTAAGTCTTTGTAAAACGGTTAAAAAATTGCACCAACTCGAGTCAGAGTTGCACCAGAATAATCAATTAGATAAAAAAATAGCGACTCAGAGAGTCGCCAAGCACAGGCAAGCAAAGTATTGACTGGGTGGGAAGTTAAGTCACAAGAGTTGACTTAAAAACCCGTGCAGCACATGTAGGCGAACTGCACGGGGGACAACAGCTGCAATGCAGCTAAACACAGGGTTTACGGGTACAACATCTTACGGGTAGAACCTATTCGCGATACAACAGACTTCGCTTAAAACTGCTCTTCTTCAGTCGAGCCAGTCAGCGCAGTCACTGATGAATGACCACCTTGGATAACCGTAGTCACTTGGTCGAAATAACCTGTGCCCACTTCCTGTTGATGCGCCACGAAGGTGTAACCTTTCTTCGCTGCCGCAAACTCAACTTCTTGAACTTTCTCAACATAATGCTTCATACCTTCACCACGAGCGTAGTCGTAAGCTAGGTCAAACATGTTGTACCACATGTTGTGGATACCCGCTAAAGTGATGAATTGGTACTTGTAGCCCATGTCCGATAGCGCTTGTTGGAAACGGGCAATCGTCGCGTCGTCCAAGTTTTTCTTCCAGTTGAACGAAGGTGAACAGTTGTAGGCCAGCAATTGGTCTGGGTACTGAGCATGGATTGCCTCAGCAAAGCGGCGTGCTTCTTCTAAGTCAGGCTTAGCGGTTTCACACCAAATTAAATCCGCATAAGGTGCGTAGGCTAGACCGCGAGAAATCGCTTGGTCCAGACCCGCTTTTACGCGGTAGAAACCTTCATTGGTACGCTCGCCAGTCACAAAGTCACGATCGTACGGATCGCAATCAGAGGTCAATAAATCCGCCGCGTTCGCATCGGTACGAGCGATAACTAAGGTTTCAACACCGCTTACGTCGGCAGCCAGACGTGCTGCAACCAGTTTTTGTACAGCTTCTTGGGTTGGCACTAATACTTTACCGCCCATGTGGCCGCACTTTTTCACTGACGCTAATTGGTCTTCAAAGTGCACACCGGCGGCGCCTGCGTCGATCATTGACTTCATCAACTCGAACGCATTCAGTACGCCACCAAAACCGGCTTCCGCATCGGCAATAATGGGTAGGAAATAATCGACAAAGTTTTCATCTTCCGGATTAACCCCATTGCTCCACTGGATTTGGTCAGCACGGCGGAAAGAGTTGTTAATACGTGAAACGACCGCTGGAACCGAGTTAGCTGGGTATAACGATTGGTCTGGGTACATAGTGCCCGCTAAGTTAGCGTCGGCAGCCACTTGCCAACCAGACAGATAAATCGCTTCGATACCAGCTTTAGCCTGTTGTACCGCTTGGCCGCCAGTCAGTGCGCCTAACGAGTTCACATAACCTTTTTTTGCGCCACCGTTGACGAGATCCCACAGTTTAGCAGCGCCGCGTTTGGCAATGGTGTTCTCTGGAACAATTGAACCACGAAGTGCCACGACTTCTTCTGCAGTGTATGGGCGACGAACATTTTTCCAACGTGGATTCTCTGCCCAATCTTTTTTGATCGCGTCAATCTGCGCCTGACGTGAAGTCTGTGTTGCCTTAGTCATAGTGTCACTCCTTTCTGTATGATGTTGTAGCAAGTGACGCTGCCCCACCGCGTCACCCTGCCCATTGGTTTAATTGACGGTTTCACCGCCATAACGCATTCCATAGGACGCATTAAGTGTTAACGCATTTATAATTAAGCAGTTAGCATCTCGTAACCGGGTAAGGTTAAGAAGTCGACCAACTCATCCGAAGTGGTAATATCCTCAAGCAATACCGCCGCTTGGGTAAATTTGCCGTGAGTGAATCTGTCACCGCCCACTTCTTTTTTCACGTTTGCTAACTCTTCCACCAGCATGTCTTTAAACAATTGTTTCGTGACAGGTTTGCCGTTGGAGAGTGACTTGCCATGTTGGATCCATTGCCAAATCGAGGCGCGGGAGATTTCAGCGGTTGCCGCATCTTCCATTAATCCATAAATCGGCACACAACCGTTGCCACTAATCCACGCCTCAAGGTATTGCAGAGCGATGCGAATATTCAGGCGCATCCCTTGTTCTGTACGCTCACCATCACAGGGTTTTAATAACTCTGCGGCGAGGATCGGTGCATCCACATCACGGGTGATATGCAATTGATTTTGATGATCTTGGCCTATGTATTCGTTAAAGATCCCCATTGCCGTATCCGCAAGACCTGGGTGAGCGACCCAAGTCCCATCATGACCATTGCGAGCCTCAAGCTCTTTGTCCTTACGTACCCGTTGCAACACGGTTTCGTTCTGAGCGGGATCCTTCGCAGGAATAAAGGCCGCCATGCCGCCCATCGCCAGTGCGCCACGTTTATGGCAGGTTTTGATCAGCAGTCTTGAATAGGCGCTTAAGAAAGGCGTATCCATGGTCACCGCTTGGCGATCCGGTAATACACGGTCGCTATGACGCTTTAATGTTTTGATATAGCTGAAGATATAATCCCAACGACCACAGTTCAGCGCGACAATGTTTGAGCGTAATTCATAGAGAATTTCGTCCATTTCAAACACTGCGGGTAAGGTCTCAATCAAACAAGTACATTTGATTGTGCCAGGCTGTAGGCAAAATCTTTCTTCAACAAAAGCAAACACTTTTGCCCACCAACGCGCTTCAATATGGCTCTCGAGTTTAGGAATATAGAAGTAAGGACCACTGCCCTTCGCCAGCAATTGGCGATAGTTATGGTAAAAGTACATCGCAAAGTCGAATAACGCGCCAGGAATGGACTGCTGGTTAAATTCAACGTGCTTCTCTTTTAAGTGCAGGCCACGCACACGGCAGATTAATACCGCAGGATTTGGGCCTAACTTGTAGTGTTTACCGGTTTCAGGCGCTGTGTACTCAATCTCACCGCGCACGGCATCACGCAGGTTAATCTGACCTTCCACGACTTTCTGCCAGCTCGGTGCTAAGGAGTCTTCAAAATCCGCCATAAACACTTTGGCATTGGCATTAAGTGCATTGATCACCATCTTACGTTCGACGGGACCGGTGATTTCGACACGGCGATCGAGTAAGTCATTCGGAATGCCGCGGATCTTCCATGCGCCGTCACGAATAGCGCGAGTTTCAGGTAAAAAGTCTGGCAAAGTCCCTTTATCGATACGCGTCTGTCTGTCTTTACGTTTGGCGAGTAAGGTGGGCACTTCAGTTGCAAATTCCCGGCAAAGTGACTCAAGCAACGCCAGCGCACCTTCGGTAAAAATCACTTCTTGGCCAGGGATAGTATTTCCCACTATGGTCAGCGCGCCATTCGCAGTGGTCTTATTCTGTGCCGAATTCAATTGCTGCTCACTTAAAGTTTGTTCCGTCATCTTCTCACCCTCCCAAGAGGCAAAACTCTTGCTCGTTTACGACTCATTACCAGTAAAGACATGGGTAACATGTACAAACATTCACCGCAAAACATTCAAATGTTCGTTTAGAACCAAAACTTACAGACAAACATTTGTATTTGCAACTATCCAAAAGTGTCATAACAGCTAAAAAAATTGACCAAAAACCATGACAAAATTGGTCTGACCAAAGTGATTTTTCAAATATAAATGTTTGATTTAGAATAATTTTATATTAAAGCGATAATTACTATTTTGGTAGTGGTGAAATTTGTCTGACAACTTTACCACTTTAAGCGCATTGTAATTTTATACGTAATTAAATTACACAATGAAAATTAATATATACACCACTTTTACCTTATTCGACCTAAGTAGAAAACAGACAGCGTTTTGAACTCCACCTTAAGGAAAGCGAGTAAAACCAACAAAAACAACAAGTTAACAAAATTGAAACACCACACAAATTTAAACACTCGTTTAAATGTTACGTTTACGTAAACAGTAATTAGGATAGGATGAGAGTGATAGGGATCACGGGTTATGTTTCTCGATCAAAAAGCAGAGTCGATGTGGTTAACCCAAAAAATAAATCACTTTTTTATAAAAAAAATGAAACAAATTAGAAATCTGGCTAAGAGTGGCTTCAAGTTGCGCGCCTAGTGGCGGCAAAACTCACCACAGGATTAATCCACAAACCGTTAATCATACGTAAAGATGACAAACATTTAACTCCCAAGACCTATCAATCAAAGGTTGCAATGGTTATGAAAATCATTATCATTCGCGACCATTCTGTTTGGGGGAACTTTATATGTCAGTATCACAACCTATATTTCGTTTATCACTTATTGCACTCGCCTGCCTCAGTGCTTTACCACATACCGCTTTTGCCGATGACACACCTTCTGCTCGCGGTCAAAACATCGAACGCATAACGGTATACGGCAGACAAAACTCCGTAGTGAAAAACTCTGGGCTTGCGACTAAGTCAGATATGTCCTTGATGGAAACCCCTGCGGCGGTAGTTATCGTTGACCAAGAGCTGATTAACAGCCAAGGAGTCGACAATCTGCAAGACTTAATTCGTAATATCAGCGGGGTGACTCAAGCAGGCAATAACTATGGCATTGGGGATAACTTAGTGATTCGCGGTCTAGGCGCAAACTACACCTATGACGGCATGTATGGCGGAGCTGGCCTTGGTAACACCTTTAACCCCACTCGCTCTTTAACCAATGTGGAATCCGTAGAGGTCTTAAAAGGCCCAGCAACAGGACTCTACGGCATGGGCAGCGCGGGCGGTGTGATCAACCTGATTGAAAAGAAACCGCAATTTGAGTCCAAACACAAATTCACCACTGAAGTTGGACAATGGGATACCTACTCGCTCGCCATCGACAGCACGGGTGGAATCACCGATGATCTTGCTTATCGTTTAGTCGCCAAAACCGCCCGCAGTGAAGGCTACCGTGATTTAGGCGCCGACCGCGATGAAGTGTTCGGCTCACTCAAGTGGGTATTAAGTGATAGCCAAGATCTGATGCTATCCGGCGCGTATATCAAAGACGCCATTGCCGTTGACTCCATCGGCCATCCAATTCGCATCTACAATGCCGATTCAGTCGGCGGCAAAACCGCGAGCGAAGTCACTTGGCAAGATTTGATAAACGATCCTAAAGGGCTGGGCATACAACTGACCGACGAGCAGCGTCAGCAATTGGCGGCATCACTCGCCAGTGGTGATGGTTTAACTCCTTATTCCTTTGGTGACGCGGGATTAATTTCTCCCATGGCAAAGGATAATGAAGGTGAAGAATTAAGATTCAAGCTAACCCACAATATCTACTTTACCGATAATCTGTTCCTTAATCAGCAGTTGCAATATCGCGACTACACCACAGGTTTTGCCCGTCAAACCGGGGCTTACAACTATGTGTACTGGAAGCGAAACATCAAGATTGGTGGCGTATCGACTGATGTGATTAACCAGGATCCCCGCGCGCCACTGGTTGAAAATGGCTTGCTCTATCCCTTTGCCGCCAGACGTCAGGAATACCGCCAACTCGATGCCGAAGAAACCTCATGGCAGTATTTTGCCGATCTACGTTACGACTTCCAAATCGGCAATATCGACAACGAATTACTGGTGAACGCTAACTACGAAGACCGCGATATTCGCCTCGAGCAATTCTCAATTTACGATGCAGATCAAGTCATTAAAAACAAACAAGGTGAAGTGATTTACCGTGGTTCGCTACCCTATATTTACGATATCCGCAATCCAAACTGGGGAACGGGTAAATTTGCCGACTACGATCCACTCAAAACCGCCAACTACAACAAAAAAGTCAGCGCTTGGGGCTTAGGCGTGCAACATGTGGGTTATTTAGGTTATGGCTTTACCACCCGTGTTGGCGTGGCCTTTAACGAAATCAAACAGAGTTATGAGCACTTAGGCTTGGATGAGCGCTACAGCGCGAGTCAAACGAGCCCAACCCCTGAGGAAGATAGTAAAGATAATGGTGTCACCTACAACTTGGGCTTAACCTATATGCCCATTGATGATTTATCGTTTTTCGTCAATCACTCAAAGGGCCGCACCGCCTATAGCATTTTAGGCTCAATCACTGGGGAAAATACCGACCGCGAAGACTCAGAATCCGTCAGTAACGATCTCGGTATGCGCTTTAAAGCCTTTGATGATCAGATGCTAGCATCATTGGTGTTCTTTAAAAGCTCACGCACTAATGTGCCTTACAACAACCCAGACTATAACGCTGGCGTATCTGGTGCCGAGGTACCCGTGTACTTTTACGATGGCAGCGAAGATACCCAAGGGGTCGAGTTAGATCTTAATGCCCAGCTAAATGATCAGTGGCGAGTTAACTTTAATGGCATGTACCAAGATGCAAGGGATAAACAAAACCCAAATAGTTTAACCTACAACAGCCGCCAAAAAGGGGTACCCTATGTGACCGCCAGTGCTTGGGTGACCTATGGTGCAGACTGGTTTGCCTTATCCAGCCCCATTGAGCTGAGTTTAGGCGCCAAGTATGTGGATGATAGAAGCACGCACTCAACAGACTTTGGCATCCCTGATGGATATGTGCCGAGCTATACCTTAGTGGACTCTGCCATCAGCTACGCCACCGACTCTTGGAAGTTACAATTGAATATCAACAACCTATTCAATAAAGATTATTACAGCAAGGCGATGTTCCTCGGTGGTATGCCAGGCGAAGAGCGTAATGTGAAGCTGCAATATAGCTACAGCTTCTA
Source organism: Shewanella sp. POL2 (assembly GCF_000282755.1). NCBI lineage: Bacteria > Pseudomonadati > Pseudomonadota > Gammaproteobacteria > Alteromonadales > Shewanellaceae > Shewanella > Shewanella sp. POL2. Next base: position 87,073 of record NZ_AKZL01000004.1, on the reverse strand, counting down.
AGCTGTTTCCTTAAGCCGATAAACAACAAGAGAGCCCATCGGCTCTCTTGTTTGTTTTAGCCAGCAGACTTAACTGACATTCTCCCGGTCGCCACGCATCAGCGACTCCAACTCAGCTTTCCCCTTATTGGATAAATCAATCAGCTTGGCTAAATCATGTTGATGGGCTGCACTGGCAATAACCAGCTTTTTATCGTGCTCGGCAAAAATCTTCACCCTTTCATTGGCCTGCACCTGTGATAAACCTAAGCCCTGCAAAATCTTCTCACTGGCAGACAAAGCCGAACCAAAGGTTTCACGGAACACATCGGTCACCCCAAGGCTCATTAATCGATAGGCGTGGTTACGGTCACGTGCCCGAGCGACAATATTGATATGGGGGAAATGGGTTTTCACCTGCTGGGCAATTTCAATCGAATCCTCAACATTATCAACGGCCAGCAGCAACAGGCGCGAGCGTGCAATCCCCGCAGACATCAACATATCTAAGCGTCTTGCATCACCAAAATAGACCTCACCACCGTATTTGCGGATCACATCCACATGGCTGGCATCCTTATCTAAGGCCACAAACGGAATGCCCGATGACGCTAAAATCCGCCCAGTGATCTGCCCTACCCGCCCAAATCCGGCGATCACCACCTCAGATTCAGTCACATTAATGGTATCGGGCAAACGTGTATCCACCACCTTAGGTTTAGTGGCTCTAAAAAGCGTGAAAATCATCGGCGTGACGGCCATGGATAAACCGATGGCGAGCACTAAGATTTGCGCGATTTTATCATCCACTATGCTGGATAATTGCGCCTGCGATAACAGCACAAAGGCAAACTCACCGCCCTCAGCCAAGATAAGCCCAAGTGCAATACTCGGACGCCATGTATGGTGTCGTAAACGGCCAAGCAGCATCAGCACGAGGGTCTTAATCAGTAACATGCCCAGCAAAATTGCGAGGATAAGTAAGGGATCGGTTAAAAACAGCTTGAGATCCATACTCATGCCGACCGCCATAAAAAACAGCCCAAGCAGTAAGCCCTTAAAAGGCTCGATATCGGTTTCGAGCTGATGTCGGTAGCTGGAGTTCGCCAGCATAATTCCGGCTAAAAACGCCCCCATACCCGCCGATAGCCCCAGCCACTCCATCAATTCGGCGCTGCCCATGACAAGCAATAGTGCAAAGGCCGTTAACACCTCACGAACCCCGCTGCTGGCAACAAGTTTAAGTACCCGCGGTAACAGGTATTTTCCCACCAACACAAAGCCCACTAAGGCCACACAGGTCCAATACCAAGGCACCGCATGATGCTCAATCTGGGCCGAATTAGGCGCAAGATAAGCGGTTAATAGCAACATGGGGATCACGGCGAGATCTTGCATTAACAACACCCCAAAGGCATCGCGGCCAAGCGGAGTAGTCAGTAATCGATGTTCGCTCATCAACTGCACCGCAAAAGCCGTCGATGACAAGGATAACGCCGCGCCAACCACTAATGCTGCCTCAATGGATAAGCCAAATCCCCAAGCTAAACCGCCAATTGCCGCCCAAGAAAGGAGTAACTGACCACTGCCGAGACCAAAGATGGCGCTGCGCAGCTCCCATAACTTGCTCGGATTGAGTTCAAGCCCGAGCACAAACAACATGAGTACCACGCCAAGCTCGGCAAAATGCAGCACGGCGGCGGGATCAGACACCAGCGCCATGCCGCCAGGCCCTAAAATCACCCCAGCAGCGAGATAAGACAGAATAGGTCCTGCGCCAAAACGTTTGCCCAAGGGTACAAAAATCACCGCGGCCAATAAAAATAACAGTACAGAAGTGAGCAGACTCGACTCTTCCATTAGGGCTCCACAATGTTAGCGAAAGGCAAAAATAGGGGTATGACCTTAAGCGAAAAAGCTTCGGCTACCGCTGGCAATCATACTCTAGTTATGCAGGAAAAAGTGTGAAAAATTGACCTAAAAATCATCGAGAAAACGCAAGAAATAAGCGAAAAAGCGAAAGAAGAAAACCGCGTTACATTAACCTAAACAGTCAGTTACACAGACAATACAACTCTACCCCCTACGGTCTTACCAACTGGCTGGTAATATTGGTGGCGCGTTTATCGGAGGCTAAAGCGTCCTCATAACAGAATACACTGTTACGACCATTGGATTTTGCGGCATACAGTGCCATATCGGCACGGTGCAGCAGAGGATCTAAGCTTAAGTCTTCTGTTGTCATACCGCTGACCCCAAAGCTCGCGGTGATAGTAAATTTATGCCCCGACAGATGCGTATCAATGGCTTCGATTCGGCTTCGGCATTGTTCGGCAACTTCCATTCCCTTTTCCTCATTGGCATAGGGCAAAAACAACGCAAATTCTTCGCCGCCAATCCGGGCAAACACATCACCATTGCGCACATGGGGTTTTAATACTTCCACGACTTTTTTCAGCGCCCAGTCACCCGTACCATGGCCGTAGGAATCATTAATCCGTTTAAAATGATCTAAGTCGAATAAAATCACGCAAAAATCGCCCCCTCGGGCAGCGGTTTGCACAAACAGATTTTCGCCAAGATCTTGCCCTGCACCACGGTTAAGCACGCCCGTCAATGCATCCATTCTGGCCATGCGCATAAAACGCCGTTTTTGCAAATTGCCCACGACTAACAAAATCGCGAGGAAAAACAGCCCGCCCACTAATATCGTGATAAACATCAGCATATTAGTGTACTCACGCTCTTTTACCGTTTGCTGGGCGATATAAAGTTCACGCTCTTTATTCAGCAAGTTGATTTCACGCGCCTGCTCATCGGCATTAAACTTAGCCGCTTGATAAGCAAGGGTTTTCATCCTCGACTCATCAAAAATCAGTTGATTATAATGTTGCTCTTTTCTGGAGTATTCATAGGCTTGTTCAAATTGCTGTTTTTGAGCATAAATCTTAGCAAGTACACGTGATGCACCGTGCTTAAGCTCTGTATTGCTAGAATCATCCACAAGATTCATAACATATTGAGCATGTAACTCAGCTTTCGTAGAATCTTGCAACAACAAATAAGCTTCACTTAGCAACTCATGTACGCTATTAATCTCCAGCTCAAAATTAAATGATTCATACCCCTTTAGAGAATCTAATAAGTAAGAGATAGCAAGCTGTGGCTCATTCAATCTAAGACTCGATTCTCCCATACCTTTTAATGCAATATTCGCAATTAGTGGGTAACCACTGGATTCACAATAACTACGAGTAGACTTAAATTCATCAAATGCTTGCGAATAAGACTTTAACTCTAACTGATGAACGGATAAATATAGTTTAGATATACAAACATCTTTAACATCACTTGGAGAGGCGAGAGCAAGCGCTTTAGCTGCATATTTAGCAACCTCTTCAGTGACCCCCATCGCAGTATATAAACTAGCCAAACGCAAATATGAAGCGCGCTTAAGGTTAATATCATCAATTCGGTCAATTAGCCCAAGACTCTTTCCCATCACTTTAAATGCATCATTGAAATGATGCAGAGCAATATAGGCTGTTGCCTCATAACTATATGCAGAAAATAACATTTCCGAGTCTTTGAGTAAGGCTTCTGCTTGGCCCAACAACTCAATAGCAGTTTGATATTGTCCTGAATAAATAGAAGCTGCACCTTTAAAGAGCAAAACTCGTCCCTGCTGTAAGCGAGACATAGAACCAAATTCAGATTCAATTGTTTTAATTAGGTTTATAGCAGCAGGTAAGTCAGAATGTTGTAATGTTTCAATCTTAGTTAGCGTTTCATCATAATTTGTAGTTGAAGCAATCAAGGGCATACAAAGTATGCTCAAGATTGCCAAAATGAAAACACTAAAAAACTTCAATTAATCACCATTACCATGTGAAATAACAAGGTAAGATTGATAGCTACTATCACCACTTAATGTTTTGAGCTTTTCCATATCACCAGTCATTACAGCATTAATTTCTACATCAGTTAACCCATGGGCACGCATCACTGCCTCTGGATTCTGTTTATAGTCTTCCATTAACAGCGCATCTTGACTGAGTTGGGTAAAAAAATCCGATAATGCAGACATGCTTATTCCTTTATTAGCTTAAATAATAGCGACTCTAGAAAGACTTAACTTTGAGTCAACAGAACTTATAACATTTTCGTGGTATTCAGAACGGTTACCATGGTTAACTAACACGAAGAATTGATAATCTCCATCTCCGTTCAGACTTTTGAGTTTTTTCATATCCCCAGTCATGACAGCAGTAATTTCATCAATACTTAAACCATAAGCAAGCATTACCACCTGTGGATTCTGCTTATAATCTTCCATTAACTGCGCATCTTGGCCTAACTGGGTAAAAAAATCCGATAATGCAAACATGTTTTCTCCTTATTGTTAATAATGACTCAGTATCACACTTCAATTTAGCCCAAATCTTCGGGACCGATCCCTAACTTAGCCAAAATAGCATAGTTGTACTCCAGCTTTTTTGCTGGCGGAATTAACAACGTACTAATCGGCGTTAAGTGTGCTTGGGGTAAATTCGCTAAAGGTAAACGCTCGATACGCGGGGCTTGGATTGGCAAATTGGCCGCTTCGTAGATGACCACCTCATGGTCGAGGGGATACCATTGATTTAACTGCTCCACGAGGATCTGCAACCTATCACTCGAGGTATGAAATTGGGTTAGGGTATGTTCGCCCGCAATCGCGATTTGCCAGAGTAATAAGTGGGTGGTGGGATCTGGCACATGGTTGAAAAACATAAACTGGCTAGCTTCAAAGCTTTGATGCCCGGAGTTGCCAGGGTCAATCCCTAAGTCGGCCCACAGGCAAGCTTCGGCCGAAATCCCCGGCTCCATCTTGGCTGAAAACCCTTCTGCCTTGGCACGAGTGATAGCCATATGGGATACACAGGCAAACACGCCCGGATGACCATAGAGTGCACACACGGTTTTTTTACCCGCTCTCACCGCATCTAGAATGGCATTGACCATTTGCTCGTAGGTGTCTCGGCGATTTTTAACTTCACCATTTTGCGCATAAAACTGCTGCAAATTGATGACATTGGGATTGAGCTTCGTCAACCAACGCTGCGAGAAACCGTCGGGTAAGAGTGAAAATACAATATCGGCATGTTCAATATAGCTGCGGCTTAATACGCTAATTTGCCCCGCGAGCTGTAACCCCGTACCCACACAAACGAGTGATCCCAATGGTCTCTCCTAAAAAGGCGATCTCGGCGGATTAATACATAAATTCAAGCGCTGAAATAACGCTCTCTAAAACCAATATCATCGCTAAGATCATCAAAACAAAAAACTTTCACAACTCTACCCACATTTAGCTAACAATGCCACAGCACAATACTGCATTTGGTAAAATTTTCTGACCTAATTACCGCCCTACACGGTACATATAAAACAAAAAGCGATACAGGTAACAATCCCCATAAATCAGTGTTCATTATAAAAATCTTCACACACAGCGAACTAAAGCCAGCCGCTTAGGTCGAAAACTCACACAATTGCAATGATAAGCGCCGCAACGCCCAATTACCCTTGTCATAGGGGGGAGTGCTTGGGTATGATGGCCGCCAGATTTTCAGAAGTAGCGCATACAATGATCAATAAAAAGCAAAGTCTTACCCTGCTGAGTGCCATTGCGCTCTCAGTTTCGCTCAGTGCCTGTAGCGTGTTTGATTGGCTGATCTATAAGCCCGATATTCCGCAAGGCAACTACATGGAACCGCAACAGGTTGAAAAGTTGCGTATCGACATGACCAAAGAGCAGGCCGAATACATTCTTGGTCGCCCAGTATTGCGCGACAGCTTTGCCGATGACACTTGGTATTATGTGTACCACTATAAGAGTGGCCGTGATGCGAGCATTACCCACAAAGAACTGATCCTGCACTTTACTGGCAACAAATTAAGCTTAGTGAAGGGCGACTATGAATTAAGCCCAGAGTTTAATACGCCGCTTGAGCAGAGTAAGTTACCAATGGTAAACACCGCAGAATCTGCGCCGCAGGTGCCAGCACAGCGCCCTGACGAAAAGCCATTAGTGAAAGAAAATCAAACCGAAGCGCAAGTTCAAAAGCCAATCAAGTAAGTACACTGGTTTAACACTTGCCTTAAAAACAAAAAGCGCCCATGGCGCTTTTTTTGTGTGCTGGTGTTGCAGACAGATTAAGACACCCGTCCACCGGTCACTTTATTGGCACGACCTTCATCCTTGGCCTTATCGGCACGGCGACGGCGCACATCCTTAGGATCGGCAATCAACGGGCGATAAATCTCCACTCGCTGCCCAGGTAAAATCTCTTGGTCATGCTTAATCACATTGCTAAACACCCCAAGCTTTACCGTTTCTAAATCAATCTCAGGGAAAAAACTCACCATATTGCTCTGACGCACTATGTCAATCGCGCTCGTGCCGGGCAATACGCTAACCGAAATCACCTTCTGCTGAGTCGGCAGCGCATAAATAACATCGACGACGAACTTATCTGCTTCATTTGTCACTGTAAATTACCTTAGCGCGGCTGGTAAATGCCGTCACCATTGACACCATAAGATCATTAAACACTTTACCAAAAGCCATATCGACCAATGAGCTGGAAAACTCGAAATTTAAATCGAACTCCACCTTACAGGCATCTTCAGTCAACTCGGTAAAACGCCACTGGCCGAATAAGTGTTTAAAAGGCCCATTTTCAAGTCTTAACTCGATACTCTTTCCCGGCACCACCTGATTGCGCGTGGTAAAGGTCTTACGGATCCCCGCCTTACTCACATCGACTGAAGCCACCATAGTTTTACCATCAAACTCAAGCACTTCACCGCCAACACAACCGGGTAAAAACTCTTTGTACGACTCAACATCATTGACTAAATCATACATTTGCATCGCACTAAAACGAACTAACACACTTCGAGAAATTTGCGGCATAAAGCTTGGCACTCTCAATCTAAGGAAACACGCTGTCTCAAGCGAACTCCGCGCGCCCTAATCTCTAGGGAAGCTAACAAAATTGGTTTGGATTCTACCACGATACTTAAAAAACGCACCCCTCACACATCCCTATGATGACACAGTCAAAACCGTATAAAAAACCAGCAACAAACTAATGAGGGCTTGAAATAGCTCAAATAAACCCTTATATCCATTTCAAATTGATTCACCGTGCGTATAATGGCGCCACTATGGTAAAGAAAAACTCAAAAAAAGCCGCGCCTGCGACAATCGCACGTAATAAGCGCGCAACCTTCGAATACCGTTTCGAAGAAAAAATGGAAGCAGGCCTGTCCCTCATGGGATGGGAAGTGAAGTCTATCCGCATGGGCAAAGTGAACCTATCGGACTGCTACGTCTTCTTAAAAAATGGCGAAGCCTTTATGCACGGCTGTACCATTATTCCGCTCAATACCGCTTCAACCCATGTGGTGTGCGACCCTATACGACTCAAAAAATTACTGTTAAGTCGTAAAGAGTTGGACAAATTAGCAGGTTTAGTGGAACGCCAAGGCTACTCGATTATCCCTATCTCCATGTACTGGCGTAAAGGGGCTTGGGTCAAAGTGGAAATCGGCCTAGGTAAAGGTAAAAAAGATCACGACAAGCGTGAAGATACTAAAGCGCGCGAATGGGAAGTCGAAAAAGCCCGCGTAATGAAAAAGGAAAAAACGCGCGGATAATGAACAAACGATTGAACTTGCAGCAAATGATACTAGGTTATCTTTACGCTACGAGTTACAATCAACTTTCTTGGGGGCGATTCTGGATTCGACAGGATTCACGAAACCCTGGGAGCATGCCGAGGGGCGGTTGGCCTCGTTAAAAGCCGCAAAGTTATAGTTGCAAACGACGATAACTACGCTCTAGCCGCTTAATGCCGCTAGCCATCTACCACACGCTTCGCACATGGGCAGTGGATTTGATGGTCATCTCACATCGTGCTAGCGAGGGAACCCTGTCCGGGGGTGAACCGCGAAACAGTACCGGACTCACCGTTTGGGATCCTGTCTTTCGGAGTTCAAACGGTTAAACAATAGAAAGACTAAGCATGTAGCGCCTTGGATGTAGGTTTTCTGGACGCGGGTTCAAGTCCCGCCGCCTCCACCAAATATAAGAACGAAGACGTCTCAGGACGTCTTTTTTCTTGCCTTGAACAACGCAAAATCAATGACTTACGGCACATTAACGTCTAATTACCTCCAACTACAGCTTTGATTTTTGGGTACACCTGAGGGTACACGGCCTTGACTTCGAAACTACAGTGTACCCATCATGACCATTGTCACTACTCGCCTAACAGATAAAGAAATCAAAACGGCAAAACCAAGGGATAAAGAATATAACCTATTTGACGGTGACGGACTCCGCTTAAGAATTATCCAAACAATGGATTTTGAACTATTACAATCCCCCCATGTTTCGGGTATTTGTGCGCAATTGTAGACGATGCATCATAAGCTGTTTAGATAAACGCTCAATCATTGAACAAATGGATTCAGAAACACTATCAACCTCTTGTGTCTTGATATATTTACTCCGCCAAACCTCAGCTAAAGTGAAAATAAGTTGTTCCGCTTGACTTAGAGATTGATGTGATAACTCTCTGATAAATAAAACTCTACAGCATTCAAAAAAGCAATGTAGCACAATATTATCCGGTAGTTTCTGCTCATTCATTGTTTTATCGAGAACTAACCATTGTGGCTGACCTTCAATAAAAATAATCGCAGACATAATATTAGTGACTGACGCTAATGACGTACCGCCACAACATAAGTCGTGAATATTTTCACAAGCAGCCAAACTCAATTGAAGTCGGTAGGCAAGCTGGGCTTTTAACCATTGATGACTCACTGCTGTCACAAACGTCATGAACTAACCTTTAGCGATAGAGTTTTACGGTTTGAGGTATCACGTTAAACTTCGTACCTAAATGTGCAAAAAACACTTGAGCAAGCATAGATATGCCACGATAAAAATCCGTCTTTGCATGAAGCTCTGCTAATGCCAAACAGCGCCCCGCCCAAGGTAAAGTATGTTGTTGCAACAATAGCGTGCAGACTCTCACCTTTTGTGTGTCATTGGGGTTTAACGCTAATTCATCAAACAAGTATTGCAACACTAATAAAATCAAGCCTAAATGGTCTACGGGTTCATTTCGCGTCAGGGATAACTCGATACCATGGGTGTTATAAAAGCTAGCCAGATTTTGAGTCGAAGCCTCATTCAGTAACTGCCCCTCACTGGTGTATACCGATCCCCAGGGGGCAGCTTTAGGATCGCCAGGGCCAAAAAATAGCTGCCCATAATCTAATTGAAGCTCGATTAATTGCGATTCATCATCCTGCCATTGAGTCAAATAGCTACTTAGCAAAGCTTTTCCTGACTGTTCACCTATCGAGAGTTCAAGCTCTGGCCACTGTGTTGCTAACTCATCTCGCTTAAATTGTGTCAGTAACGGCATATTAGGGTACGAGTACAAAATGTTATGTAGCACTTTTGCCATTGCACCCCAGGTTTGGTAATCATTCGTGTTGATTGTTGACATAGTGTTCCTTTTACAAACGAAGAAAAATGAGGGGACTAAGCCCCCCATTTTCACTATTACACTTCTGCGGGGTTTAATAATTGCCCACTACCACCAACTGGTTGACCATTTCGATTGGCCTTAATAATCAAGTTTGGTGAAGTAATTGAGGGCGATGGTAAGGGGGCAATATGACCATCACCCTCTCCATATTTCGCTCGTAAATTATCCATAGTGTCAAAGTCGAGTGCCCGTAAAGGACAAGAATCAACGCAAATAGGCTTTTTACCTTCCGCGAGTCTATCGCTGCAACCATCACATTTAGTCATCACCTTACGCTCAATATCTAGCTGTGGAGCATCATATGGGCAGGCTCTCGCGCAACTTTCACAACCAATACAAAGTTCAGTGGCAACTTGGACTAATCCATCTTCACGGCGCTTATGCATTGCACCTGTTGGACAGGCTTTAACACACACAGGCTCACTGCAATGGTTACAACCAATAGACATGTAGTAAGCAAAGACATTTTGCTCAAAACTACCATCGACGTTTTGCGACCAATTACCACCACCATATTCATAAACACGGCGCCAAATAATACCGGGCAAATTAGCGACACCATTATTCATCACATCATCTTTTGCGCGAACCAAGCCAGTCATGCGATCCTTACAGGCAATATGACAGGTTTTACAGCCAGTACATTTGCTGCTATCGAAATAGAAACCATATTGTGTTTGTTGAGTCATTTTCATCTACCCCTTATGCCTTGACGATCTGCACGCGATTGGTGTGTTGTGGGTTTCCCTTTGCGAAAGGGCTTGGTTGGTAACGAGTTAACGTATTAATACAGCCACCAACATCAATTGGGTGCCCGCTCCTTCCAATCCGAGCAATATCAGGCTGATACCAAGCCCCCTGACCTAAAGCCACAACACCTGGGGCAACCCTTGGGGTAATCCGTACAGGTAATTCAACTGTGCCACGATCGTTCCACATCTGTACTTTATCGCCACTTCTTAAACCACGACCTAAGGCATCAGTTGGGTTCATCCATACTGCATCTTCTGCGGCTTCGCGCAGCCATGGCACGTTATGATAACTTGAGTGTGTACGCCCCTTGGTGTGATAACCCATTAATTGCAGAGGATAATCATCCTTAGTATCTTCATCGTCGTAGCCTTCCCATGTGGGTTGATACATGGGGATTGCAGTGATGTAATCGCCTTTAACATTAGGATTAAAGATCCAGTCTTTACCCTTTTGCGCCATCGACAATGAGTAGATCTCTACCTTACCGGATGGTGTACTCACCGCTTTACCACCATTGATATAGCTATCGAGTGCAAGTACTGGCGTCTTGCTAAACGCACGGAACACACCAATCTTTTGCGCTTCAGCGTAACTGTTAGGGAATGCAGGTTGTGCATCCGTATTCGCGCTATTTGTGCGAGTCTTTTGGTATAGTTCCTCTAACCAAGCGGCTTCATCTTTACCTTCTGTGTACTCCGCTTCTTTACCCATTTTGGCAGCAATTAAGCGTCCCATTTCAAACATCGAAATGCTTTCCCACATCGGCTTAACGGCAGCCTTCATGGCAACGAGATAACCCATGATCCCGGATGCATAGCTATCATTGACTAAGTCATTCGACTCTAACCAAGTGGTATCTGGTAGTAAGATGTCCGCATAACGTGCGCTCGGTGTCATCCAGCAATCACACACGACTATAAGTTCACATTTGGTGTCATCTTCGAGGATTTTAGCGGTACCGTTACAATCTGAATGTTGGTTAATTAATGCGTTACTGTTAATCGCAAATACCGCTTTAATATCTGCGCCAAGTGGAGTATCTAAATCAGCTGTACCACGGATCCCATCTTTACGCGCCGTCATTTCATGGCCACGCTCTATCGCTTCTGCCCAAGTAAAGAAAGAAATGGATTCTTTAACCGGATTATTACCACCGCTCATACCTGCACGGTTTAAACTGCCTTGATAAGGCAATGCGCCATTACTAACACCTGGCTGCCCTACTTTGCCGGTTAGGAACGAAAGCATATAGCAAGCACGCATAGCTTGTTCACCATTAGCATGACGGTTTACGCCTGCACCAGTCACAATAAACGGTGCTTTAGCATTCATAATCTTGCTAGCGACAGATTTAATATTTGCTTCTGATATTCCGCAAATTTTAGCTGCCCAAGCGGGGGTTCTTGGGCCATTATCGACAAACTTACCTTCACCAAGAATGTAGTTGCGATAGTTGTCTTCAACGTCGATATAAGGCAAATATTGAGTCTTTTTAGGATCGCCACTTGCGGTAAATTCAGCGACAAGTTTTTCAAGAGAGGCCTTGTCAAATCCAACGCAATACTTATCTAAAAATGCCTTGGAATGCGTATCAACCCATCCAGAGCTAATCATTTCATAGGCAATCGCTTCTGCAAATGCCGCATCGGTTCCTGGTCTAATCGGTAACCATTGGCTTTCTTTACCCGCCATTGAGTCCGTATAACGTGGGTCCACCATAATCACTTCCAGGTTCGCATTCGCCTCAAGCGCTTTTAAGAAATCATATCCTTCACCCGACCCACTCTGACGCATTTCACTTGGGTTGTAGCCAATACCGAGGAACAGATCACTATCATATAACGCCGTTAAAGAAGAACCTGATGTGCTACCAAACCCAGTTGCTGCGGCCGCTTCATTTTGTTGTGCCCAAGAATAGTTACCATAAATCTTCAGGAATCCCCCATTCAGATTGAGCACACGATCAAAACACGCTGAGCTAGCAAATCCATAATAAGCCCCTGTTCCGTAGTGTTTCAAAATCGACTTATTACCGTAACTACTTGCAATACGCTGAATTTCACTCGCAATCGTTGAAGCAGCCTCATCCCATGATATTGGCACAAACTTAGCTTCTCCACGCTTACCAACACGCTTCATAGGTGTACGTAAGCGATCTAGTGCGTAAGTTCGGCTGCGAAGTGAACGTCCACGGGCACAGGCGCGGATCTGGTGGTTGCCGTATTCATCGCTAGTTTCATGATCAGCTTCAATACGGGTAATGATGCCATCACGACTAAATACTTTGATGGGGCAATTTGAACCACAGTTAACCAAACAAGATGACCAAGTTTGTACTTCATCACCTACTGGCGGCTTAGGTGGCACCACATTCACATCACTAGAACCTGAATTACAGCCAGTGACCGTTGCTGCACAGCCCATGGCTGCACTCATTTTTAGAAAACTTCTGCGTTCCATTGTCTTTACCTCTTATCAATCAAGGCAGCAGGTAGCTGAAGGTAAACATCAGCAAGTGCGCGTTGTAGTTATGGTTTAAGTCGCCTAGGGTGATTAACCCAGGAATGCTATTGACTGCGGATTGGCTATAGTCGGTGTCGTAATAACGCTCGTACTGATAACTTAGCTTGAGCCCCATACGCTCACTCAGAGCGTAGCGACCATAGAGCTCGACACTGTGGTTATAGGAGTAGTAATCACCGTATGGCTGGATCTCGTTATAGGTGATTAAGGTATCGCTTGCGGAGTTGGAGAATTGATAATTCCCACCAAGTGTCAGCCTGTCATCGAATAAACCACTATAGGTAAATCCCGCACCTAAATTGATAAATTCATCAGCAACATCGTTATACCTGTCTGGTGAGGAAAACGATTGGCTACCTGCGATGGCGGAGTCTATCCATTGTTGGCTTGCAGAGGCATAGAGGTGCAATTGCTCAGAGAGTTGCATCCCCAATTGCAGGTCATAACCATAATCGGTCGATTCTGTTAGGCCTATAATGGTTTTAGCGTAATCATCCTTGGCATAATATCCATTTAAATCAATAGTCAACCACGAAAGTGGTACATAATTCACCTTCAGATCAACCGCCTGACGCTCACGGTCTGCGAGATAAAACTTACGCAATAGTGGATTTTCTTCAATCGAGGTATTTTCGACAGCGTTGTAGACCGAGCCGCTGCGGTTCTCATAGCGCCCACCAAAATCAATCACAGTGTTTGCCAAGGATCTGATATTCAGCTTGGCCCAAAATGCGTCATCATGGGTTTGTTCTCGCTCAAGGTAACTGCGTTCTACCTCTTTACGGTCGTAGCCTCCCATGAGGCGATACTCACTGTTAAAACGGTAACTGCTGTGGAGTTTGTATGTCAGCCTTTCGATGTCCATGAGGACATTTTGCTTAAACGCACCACTGACATTATCAAACTCTAATTGCGCAAACTCCCATACAGAGCTTTTATTATCGCGTTCGCTATAGTCAACCTGACCGTTAACACGCCATCGCGGGCTTAACATATTGCTGAAGCCAATCCGCGCATCTAAGGTATCAACCTGACCATCCCAGCTTTGTAACGGATTACCACTGACTTGGATTAAATCGCCATCTTGAAGCATCCGTCCAGCGGCGAGACGGCCATTGACGTTGCCACGTCCAAGCATGTATTGCCCAGATAACGAGACTTGATGGGCATCATTATCAGGCGTAGCAGCATACACATCGGGCGAATAAGGTAAGCTTAAGTTATTAATATTATTTCGGTAAAAACTGCCATGGTAAGCCAGCTCGCTTAACCAATTTTCACCCGAAATATTAAGGCCCGCATTGAGGTTTTCAGTGTTAGCATCAACAGGCAGTGCAAAGTTAACAGGGCGAGGAGTTACTAAACTACTGCGACGATTACCCGTTTTTTGTTCGTGGTCGTAGTTAATAAACGCCTGCATGACGCCATATTGCGCGGCTAATCCCAAGCCCACCTTTTCGCGTTCCAGCTGTAAATCGACATCTCGAGTCGCAGTGTCTGGCAAAAGTAGGCCATTGTTGTGCCACAACTGCGTTTGCGCTCGGCTGTCGTATCGAGTTAATAATTGATAATCAAGGTTCAGGGCATACTGTCCAGACCGACCCGCATCAAGGTGGGCATAGCTGTTCTCTAGTCCCAATTGATATGCTTGAACATTAGCTTCATAACCCGCATTGCGATAACCTACGTCCGCATCCATAGCCGCGCGCAATCCATCGCTGGCATCGCCAAAGGCATTCCCCGCATGAATATCATCATTCTCGGCCCAGCCTGCACTTAACTGCAGCTCACCTTGATAACGCTTCTCTCCTATGCAGCTTTTACACTGATAAGCATCCAACTTTAGCCCTTGCAGATTAGCTTTGTGCACAGAAAAGTCTGCAGCACTCACACCACTGGTAGCAGCAAGCAATCCCAAGGTAATGATATTAAGTTTAAAAGACATGGCAGACTCCTTAATCAACGGGCAAAATTGCTGCCGCTAGGGTGGTTGGAGCCATGGATTTGGCTATGACAATTGAGGCATCCCATACCAGCACCAAACGCGTCAGAACCTGGTTGAGTGACCACCCGACTAGCATGTCCATCATCGGCATGACATTGTTGGCATAGTTGAGGGACGCGTTGCTTGACGAGCGCGTCATTCACACTGCCGTGGGGATTGTGGCAAGTGGAGCAGTTTTCGGTCACAGGAGCATGTTCCCACAGGAAAGGACCGCGTTTTTCCGCATGGCAGCTATAGCAAGTGTCATTAATTGAGGTCTTTTTTAAGGCACTCTCATTAAATGAACCGTGGGGGTTATGACAATCGATGCAGGTCATGTCATTCCACTTTAATGGATGAGATGAACGCTTATTCATATCGGATTTCTGCCGAGTATGACAAGAAGTGCACACTTGGCTCACCTGTTGCTTTTGCAGTACCGGATCTTTAGCTGCATGGACTTTATGGCAATCCGCACAGGCTATTTCTTCCATGTTATGTAAGCTGCTATGCCAGCCACTTTGCTCAGTTTTTTGATGGCAACCTAAACAAACGGTATTTTGGCTAGGTGCTGACAACGGACTGTCAGAACCAAAGCTAATCATTGGCTCCTTGCCTCCTTGATTGTGCTGTCCGAGTGGCCCATGGCATGCCTCGCATTGCAATCCTGCCATTGGGGATTTGCTATTATTGATATCGCCATGCACCCCATCAAAAATAGCCATAACGGTGTTATTTTTACGATGGCACATTAAACAAGTATCTGCGCCTTTAGCGGAATATTTACCTTCAGCAAACTTATCTGTGAGTATTTTTTCTATTTGCTCTCCCAGTTTGGGACTTGATGAAATTTCTTGAGCTTTAACAGATGGAGATAATATAAGGAACAGGCTCGCTCCCATTATCAGAGTTTTAATTTTACGCCATCTCATATTTAATGCCTTATGGTTAACATGACTTAGCAGTGGAAAATCCACTTTTATAGTAACCACAAAAAAACCAAGGTTAACGATTGTTAATAATAAACATCCAATAAGCCAACCCACATCTAAAAACCACTAAAAACCTGCCTTAGATCACTAAAAAAACAAAAGAAAATCATTCTCAAAAATCATCCAATACATTGAAAGTAATAAAATTAAAAAAATAAAACCAGAAGAAGAAACTGAAATGGTTAATTTATTGTATTAAAGTTGTTTTGATTAAACCCAAACATTCACTAAGACTAATTATATTTTGATCACATTTCAACAATCCTAGATTTCTAATATAGAGAAGAAGTTGAAATTAATTAATCACTAAAATAAATTAATTTAAAATTAATAATAACCAGATATATGAATTAATTAATATAACGTTATCACCGGCTAAAATTCAGTTACTCTAATAAAGATAAAACTCTTTCAATATAATAAATAAAAACTAATTTAGCTAAATAGCATTAACGCACTAAATTTATGCACTCACTCGCCAGCCATCTGACTAAAACCCTATGCCTCCACATATAGCGTGACCAAAGTCACTTATCACAACAAGAAACATTACATCTACATCACCAAACATTAGTATCTGTGACGTTGCGTATGCAATACCGTTTATTAACATACTATAACTACATGGACCTACCTCCCTATGACTTGGACCCAAACTTATACGCCACTTGGTAGCTTGTGGCTAACTGCAATAGTCGCCTTACTACCTATTGTATTTTTCTTTTTAGCTTTGACGGTGTTAAAACTCAAAGGTTATATTGCCGGAGCTTTAACTTTATTGATTGCCCTAGCGGTTGCAATAATTACTTATAAAATGCCTGTCACTATGGCGGTTGCATCTGCGATATATGGTTTTAGTTATGGTCTCTGGCCTATAGCTTGGATCATTATTACCGCGGTATTTTTATATAAAATCACCGTTAAAACAGGTCAATTCGAGATTATACGTTCCTCTGTCATTTCAGTGACAGAAGATCAACGCTTACAAATGCTATTGGTTGGTTTCTCATTTGGAGCCTTCCTTGAGGGAGCGGCGGGTTTTGGTGCTCCCGTGGCTATTACTGCGGCATTATTAGTCGGGCTTGGATTCAATCCGTTGTACGCAGCAGGACTTTGCTTAATCGCGAATACAGCGCCTGTAGCCTTTGGCGCGATGGGAATTCCTATCATTGTCGCAGGTCAGGTTTCATCACTTGATCCATTCCATATTGGACAACTCGCTGGCCGTCAACTGCCAATATTATCGATAATAGTGCCATTCTGGCTTATTGCGATGATGGACGGTATTAGGGGAATTCGTCAAACATGGCCCGCTACATTAGTGGCGGGCGTTTCATTTGCAGTTACACAATTTTTTACCTCAAACTTTATCGGTCCTGAATTACCCGATATTACTTCTGCTTTAGTCAGCCTAGTTTGTTTGACATTATTTTTAAAAGTATGGCAACCAAAAGAAATTTTCACTTTTTCAGGAATGAAGCAAAGAGCTATTACGCCAAAATCTACGTTTTCTAATAGTCAGATATTTAAAGCTTGGTCTCCATTTATTATTCTTACCGCGATTGTAACCCTGTGGAGTTTAAAAGATGTACAACTCGCACTAAGTTTTGCCACTATCAGTATCGAAGTGCCTTACTTGCATAATTTAGTGATAAAAACAGCCCCGATTGTGACTAAAGAAACCCCCTATGCTGCAATATATAAACTCAATATATTAAGCGCTGTAGGAACCGCCATTCTATTAGCCGCAATAATTTCAATTTTTATTCTTAAAATGTCAGTAAGCAATGCACTTAAATCATTTAAAGAAACATTAATTGAATTAAAATTCCCGATATTATCCATAGGCTTAGTATTAGCATTCGCTTTTGTAGCAAACTACTCAGGTCTATCTTCAACCTTAGCGTTAGTACTGGCAGGCACTGGAGTGGCTTTCCCGTTCTTTTCACCATTCTTAGGTTGGCTAGGGGTATTTTTAACCGGTTCAGACACCTCATCAAATGCTCTTTTTGGTGCGCTGCAAGCCAACACTGCAAACCAAATTGGTGTAACACCGGAGTTATTAGTCGCCGCAAATACGACTGGTGGGGTAACAGGAAAAATGATTTCGCCACAATCTATTGCGGTTGCCTGTGCTGCTACAGGGTTAGCAGGTAAAGAATCTGATCTTTTCCGCTTTACTCTAAAGCACAGTCTATTTTTCTGTACTTTTATTGGTTTACTCACAGTGATCCAAGCATACATAATACCTTGGACACTCGTGTTTTTTACTAAGTAAACTTTTCCTATCAAAAATATCAAAATGCCGAGTGAATTATCACTCGGCATTTTTTATATTTACGATAAAAATAGTTGGCTGTGCTTATATCAATGACTTTATTTAAATGGACGATATGCACTGCACATATATTTACGTTGTCATGCTAATAGCTCAAGATGCCCGAATGAGTTGCGCCTTATTTTGATTAAGGTAAGACCAAACCACACCCAGAAATACCAGATCCTTGAGAATAAAGAACTCGGTAACGGGTACACCATCAACCAACTTCCATACCGAGGGTAAGGTCAACAGGAAGCTCAGCGTCATGACAAAAGTGATGAGTGCACTCAAACTCGCCCAGTAACCAACACGTGGGCGCCAAATTCCTATCACCAGCCCTATTGCTGTGACTATCTCAACCACACCAATTAAGTTAGATACTCCCTGTTCAGATAAAATGCTATAGAGCCAGTTCATCAAAGGATGACTTGCAACGAGAGGACGAATTGCTGCCGCTTCGGTTGGCGTAAACTTAAATATGCCAATCCAGAGGAGTGTCAGTACCACACCGCCAAGAGCAAGCAAAAAACCTTTATCATATTGTTTCATAAATGCTCCTTGGCTAAGGACGCAAAGGAACTATTGGGAAATCAATTTCTGTTGCAGCCAAATGATTTCCATAGTTGGTCAGGGTGTTGACTACAACTTGGCCGAGTACTTCAAGCATTAATTCATCATCAACGCCAGCGTGACGAACATTAGCAAGTTGTTCATCGGTGAGCACTCCACGTTGATGAACTAACGCGGTCGCCAGTTGCAGCAAAGCATTATCGAGAGGAGACTCTGCATTTCCTTGACGCGCAGACTTTATCGCGTCAACTGATAAGCCGGCCTTACTCGCTAACAATGTATGTGCAGATAGGCAATATTGGCACTCATTACTTTGGCCAATTGCCAACGCGAGTAATTCACGCTGAGTCGTCGTTAACCGCCCCTTACCTAGTGCGTCAGCAAAAGCCAAAAATCCATTAAATAACACTGGCGAGTGAGCTAACGTGGCATATAGGTTAGGTACCATACCAAGGTTACGCTGCATTGCCGCAAAGCTTGGTGCAACAGTTGAAGAAGGTTGAGAAACAGGTTTAATACGGCTCATAGTCGTGCTCCAATTTAATTGTGTAAGTTACGGTTGATAGCTTACAGCCCACAATGATACGATTTATCGCAAATAGTCCTTAATTAAACACCTATCGTCTCAAAATGGATCCTCTCTCAATTCTATTGGCTCATACAGCGCCACGTGCTTCGATGTTTTTCGCTGGTAACTTATGCCAAACCTCGCTTAGCCAAGATTATCCTGAAGGGGGCCATCTACACTTGCTTAACGCGGGTGCGATGACGCTTTATCAGGAATTTGATGAACCACGATTGTTAACAGAACCTTGCCTAATCCTTTTTCCTCGGGGGCTTAAACACAGCATGGAACCCGTTGATGCTGAAGGATGTGATCTCGTCTGTGCGAGCGTTTCATTTGGACAAGGAAACCAATCCCCAATACAAATGGCACTCCCCAATGTATTAGTGCTACCGCTGAGTGAACAGCCAGAATTAAAACCGCTAGTCACCCTACTTTTTTCAGAGGCATTTGCGAATCAATATGGCCAAGCCCCCATTATCACTCGCTTGTTGGAGACCGTATTTATCTTATTGTTGCGTTACATCGTTGATAATGGCCACACTCAACAAGGCATATTGGCTGGATTATCTGATCCACGACTAGCGCGTGCGATTGGTGTGATGCATAAGCGTTATGAGGAAAAATGGACAGTAGCAACACTCGCGAAAGAAGCGGGCATGTCTCGCTCACGTTTTGCGGCTCATTTTCAACTGTTGACGGGATTATCGCCACTTGAGTATCTGACTCAGTGGCGAATGATGATGGCATGCCAACAATTATTGGCTGGGGAACCTATTGCTCAGGTTGCACTGAGTGGTGGATACAGTGGCAGTGCAACCTTTGCACGCGCATTCGAACGAGAATTTGGAATGCCACCAGGACGCTGGCTTAAAGCACACCGTTAGCGCTGATGTGCATTAACTCATCCTTGAGCTAATACGTTCAGTTCACCTCAAATCGCCCAAGATGGGTTCTGGGCGATTACCGTTCTGCTATTGACCGACATCAACCCCTTTTTGATAGTGATACACGGATGAGGCTTCACCATTGAAGTAATACACTAATTGACCGTGTAATTGATTATCAACGTACTCCTCGCTTCGCTCCAAGCTGCCATCTTCGTTAAAACTGTAGCTTTTACCTTGCAAGCGGCCTTTATCATCATATTGCATCAGCCCTAATAAATGGCCATTTGCCGAAAACGCTTGCCAGCGACCAACTTCGTGGCCCGCACGATACTGCCCGTGCCAGAGCTTAACATGGTTATAGCTACTGTCATCAACCAACCATTTACCTTCACGTTGACCGTTCACATACTGGCCTTGAGCCTGCAATTGTTTATCAAAGCCACGCTGTAAATACGCACCATGTAATTTTTCGTTTTGATAAAACGCTTGCAGCATTAGCGTGCCATCGGCGGCGATTTCGGTTTGTTCACCGTTAAGCAGGCCTTGTTGATTAAACTGCTCATTACGGGTCATATCAGCGTTTTTGGTCACCCACCTACCGACCTTTACACCGAAATGATATTGCCCGGTGACAAATCCACCGTCTAAAGCATTATCTTCGCGATATGCACCGTGCATTTTACCTTTGCTGTAGTTAATCCGTCGGACATAACCATTCCAGCCATCCCCAATATACAAACCGTCATACAGTCCCTTGAGTTGTTCTTCCCGTTCAATCAACTCACCGGTTGCAGTAAAACGCTGACGCAGACTCCAGTCCTTTACAGTATCACGCTGATATTGAGCGGTTAATGCTCCAGTTGCATCGAAACGTTTTTCAGTAGTTAGCTGGCCTTTGGCAAGATACTGGGTGTCAGTTTGGCTTGTTACTTTACCTTCATCATCGTAGCTAATATTTTGAATTTCGCGGCCATCCTTATCATACAATTGTTGCGCTGCTAACCGCCCTTGTGGATCAAAACGCTGCTGTATCCCTACCTGCTTATCATGCTGATAATGTTTAATTTCCTGTAACACATCTGCCGCTTGGTACACCAACACTTCGCCATGTATTTTGCCGTTAAGATAAAACTCTTTGGTGAATAACCAACCTTCCTTTGTCCAATACAGTCGCTCACCTTCTCTTTTTCCCGCCACCATATTCACGGTTTGCTCCGGCTGTCCATTGTTATGGAAGCTTTCATAAAGCCCTTCCATACCGTTAGCGCCATAGGTTACCCGTGTTTGCAGCTGGCCATTGTCAAAATAACTTTGCGCTAATCCAGATTCCACACCATTCACATAATGTTGATGGTCGCGTAATTGACCATTGGTATGGTAACTTTTCTGCTCTCCATGTAACTGGCCGTTCAGGTAGTGGTACTCTCCCGAGAGTTTTCCATCTTCCCAGTAATGCAAATGTGTTCCCTGATAACGCCCTTGTGCATCGCTACTTCCCTTGCGAGACAGTTGACCGTCGGGGTAGAAGAACTCGAAATCACCAACGATATAACTCTCCGCTAAATTGGGGCTGTTAACGCGGCCCTTAAAAACCGGTTTATCCGTCTCCAGATAAAATAGCTGCACTGACCACTCGCCATTTTGCGCCGTTGCCGCTTGCTGCTGATAATAGATGGCTTCACCCGGCACATCGCTGAGGCGCCATTGTTCGTCGAGTAAGATCCGCTCCGCAGACAAATTAAATGACATCAAGAGCACTGATAATAGTAATAAAACTCTCATATTCGGCTCCTTAAGGTAATGCTGGGAAGGTGGTAACCCACTGCTTATTCACTGGGTCGCCGCTGATGGTCAGATATTCTATCGCGGCAGCTCGCCCTGCCAGCACAAACCAACGCTCCTCACGTAATATTTGCTGCAACGGGCGCTGATAAAAATCACTGCCATCACCTTGAATAGCCGGAGCTAACGCCACATTCTGCGCATTTAAAAAACGATAACGACGCATAAAGTCGGCCACCGTTTGAGTCGTATCCAAATTGGGCAGTTGGGTGATATCAATCAGCCAACCGTGTTTAGGTTGATAGGCAAGTGCTTGCCATTGAGGAGTACCAGTGCAGGCTAAAGTGCTGGCCACACGGATACCATAAAAGTTACGACGGATGCCATCGGCACTCGTCAGTTGATACTGCACAGACTTATCGAGCTGCTCCACTAAGCTGTTTTCAGATTTGATAGATGTCCATTGCAACGTGTGACCATCGACTTGGGGCGCATCCACCACGCTTAAACGACACACGGCGGCCTGCTCGGAGGTTAACTGTAAACCAACGCCGTATTTAGCCAGCATTTGTGGTTCGAGTAATGCGGGAGCATCGGGAATAGAGGGGTGCGGCTGCTCATCGTAACGCGCATACATGTCATCACGGTAAAGCGTTGTCTCATACACTGGGGGATAGTTGGTATTTTGCATGTAATCGTTCATAGGAATAAAACGAACATTTTTAGTCAATTCGCGACTATCCGCGGCAGTATTAACATAAATGGTGAGCGTCGGCGGCTCAGCAGGAAAGCTAAACAGGGTGGTGGATTGATATTGCTCCGATGAGACTAACGCCAACATATTCAGCTCAGCAGAGGTTAACCAATCCGGCCCTGTCGTAGTCGGGGTTTGGTACTTCAGCATAGCGCCTTCAGCCCCGTCAAATCGGCCAGTCAACCAAGATGTATTGGTCGCATCCTTCGATGTCAGCAGATAAGTGAAGGGTTTATCGGCAACGGGGGTCAACTCCAGTTGTAAATCTTGATACTGCAAGGTCACCGTTTTGCTTGGATCTGGCGTCAAGGTCAGTTTGACCAGTTTCGCCCCTTGATAATGGGCTTTAGCACGAAACTCAGCTACCTGATCAAACAGTGTCGAGGGCTCGTTCCAGCCGATAAGCAAATGTTGCTCAAGGGAACGATAAAAACCACCCTTTTCAGGGTAACTGTAACCACCGACCTTAAATAGTTGTATTGGCAGCACGCTGCCATCGGCACTGTGGGCGGTGATATCGGTTAAGTGAAAATCACCAGAGGCTTTTAAACCTGAAACATCATGCTGATAAGCAAGGCTTAGTTGGTCATCACTTAGGTCAAAGTAACCTGCATCAAGCGCAAATACCGCCTCTTCCGCTAAGGTTTTATTCGCATCTTCTAGCACTAATTCAGGTTGTTTCGGGTACTCTGTTGGCGGGAAATCGTAATCAAAACCCACTCGTTGCGACAGGTCACCCAGCTTTCGCTCACTGGGCACCATTATCACATTGCTGCGCATCACGCCTTTAAAACCATAACGCTCAAATGGCGCTTCAGCGACTAAAGCCATCTGCACTAGCCAACCTCGCTCACGCTCGAGCATCAGTTGGCCGTAAATGTTGGCTTGGGCACCGTCACTTTGCACTTGAGCCAGTACATGTGTCTCTGTGACTTTTAACACGGTAAGCTTGGCATTAGCATGGCCTTGATAGGCTGGAAGCGCAACGATAGCGCCCTCTTTAGCGGGTATGCTGTTAAGAAAGACCGATGAACTAAATAGCTTTTTAAGCTCCTGCTCCAGTTCAAGCCCCCGCTCAGCCAACTGCGCTTGCCATACAGGCTTGTTGAGTGCGCTAAATGCTTTAACGCTGCCATCGTCTAAATTTAATGTAAATTCAAAACCCTGTGAAAAAATAGCGTGCATTTCAGGGTTCCGTTCAGCCCGTTCGCCACTACTCACGCCACTCCCTTGACCATCACGCATTTTCATATAATCGACATGCACTTCAAACCGACTATTTGTGCCCGTATCGAGAACCTTATAACGCAATAATTGATGGGATGTGGTATTCACTGTTTCGGTACGACTATCCGTATCAACTGTAATCTTGGTGGAGCTATACACTTGATATGCACGCTCTTCACCTTTTTTAGGATTAAACTCCACATCAGCATCCCCAAAGGAACAGGCCGATAATAGAAAACAGCTCACTACGCTAACCAAATACTTCATGGTTATTCCTTGTAACTAAATAATTAAACGCCGCATTATGCCCGTTCATGCAACATAAATAAAATTATTAGGTTATTTTTTACTTATATAGTAGTCATTAGCATAGTATTTTTTCTATGCAGGCTTAACGGCTATTTGGCGTGTCGCTTAATGCTATATCTTTCGAGGGCTGAAGAAGGAGGGAATATTAACGAATTAGAAAAGCACCGAACTCAAAATATCACGAAATAGTGGTTTAAAGCAAAAAATACTGCCAGCGCAACAAAGTAAACACCATATTGCAAAAATAACAACTAAGCTAAACAATTATCACCTTGCTAAATGCAGTACATAACTTAGCAAGGTGACAAACTATTGATAAATTTTAGAAGTCGTAACGCATACCAAGGCTAACAATGGTATCGTCAAAATCATCATATTGCTTCACATAAAACTGACCGATTTCGGTGTGTAGCCGTGTTGACTTACTTAATTTATATTCAGCACCAATCGCCCACTGAGAGATTTCTGGCACCTCATCAATTAGGGTGTTTTTACTGGCATAAACACGATTAGCGATTAATCCGGTACCGGAGTTATCAAATCCATATTGGGCCTTTAATGATAATTGGCCTAATTGATATTTGGCACTAACGATAACACCATCACCTTCACGCTGTTGCCAATCGATTTTATCGGTATTCACCAATTTTGAATGTTGTAGCATTGTCGCAAACTGCCATTTATCCCACTTATATTGGACAACACCACGGTAAGCTTCAATATCTTCCACACCATCACTGTAGGCAACAGCAGCGTACACATCACCCGTTTTAAAGAACTTATCACCATAGGTAACCGCTAACTGGTAATTGCCATTATCACGGCGGTTATCATTATTAGTGTAATGATTGTCCTCCAATAAATAGCTCACACCTAATTGCAACTTATTCCAATGGGCGGATTTGTATTCAAAGGAGTCCCCCCAACGCTTATCACCGGCAAATAAACGGTCATGTTTTAAGGAGTAATTGTCCATTGCATCAGACATCCCCTTAGCCATTTTAAATACCGGATCAATCCGTCCAACCGCTAAGGCACCATAAGTGCTGTGCTTCACACCAATAAATGTTGGGCGTGCTGAGAATGGTTTATCGCCACTATCTTGGCTCTCACCATTTACGCCAACCTCAATTTGGTAAAACAGTGAGGTGCTGTCGGTTAATTGGCTAGCGCCTTTAATACCGATGCGCGTAAAGTTATTTTCTAATACGGTGCCGCTTTTATTTTTATGCGTCGCACTGCCACTATCGGAATTGGTTACCGAATAATCGATACGACCATAAAACTTATGTTCATCGGCCACGGCCTGTGTAGCACATAGCGCCAAGGTAAGCATCGAAATAGCAAATGATTTATTCATCATGTTAGGTATCCAATATTACTGAGCAGGTAAGGCATGTTCATTAATCACGCCATCGGCACGCATTTGCTTGTACAACACATCAGCGAGTCGCAGATAGTTGTCCCAGGCATCTGAACGCTTAGTAAAGCCGGTTTGAGCGTAACTACCGGTATCACCTGCCGCAGGTAAATCATTAATATTGAACAGCGAACCACCCTCTTTCAGATGCGAAGATAAGGCATCAATCATCACGTTAAATCCGATACGCGCGGGTTCAACATAATTAATCGAGTCATATTTGGATTGGCGATAAAATGCTTTCAATGAGGCGTCTTGGATATCTTTCTTCTCGTCAGCAAAGATTTCATCGTAATGGGCATGGGTAATTTTGTGGCTATTTTTATCAACCACTAACCGCAACATCGCGGTAACGCCTGTCCAGCGACCTTTTTCATCGAGCAATTTTTCGGCTTGCTGATAAAAAAGCGCATCACTCGCTCCTGCTTGAATCCGACTATGGATCTTAGCGGTCAAGGGGATCATCGATTGCTGAATGCTGTTTGAGGCGCCAGCAACAATATCAATACCTTTATATTTTAATCGGTTAGGCTCGCTGAGCTGGTTGCCTAACTTAGGATCGTAGTGAGGATTTAACTCAAAGGTAAGTTGGTCTTTTTCCATCATTAACTTTTCCATGGTTAATGCGGATTGTACCCATGCGGTACCTTTCTTTTTGCCCATAGAAAAATTGTATTCAGACATACGCTTAGGCACATTTTGGTAAAGGCGGGTATAGTAATTCGGACGACCACTCTCATTAAACTCGGCCAGGATCACATCCTGAAGGTTGTTTGAATCCACTACCACCAACATGCTACCCATATGCCCTTGACGGAAACGGGCTTCTTCAAAGTAGTAATCACCTTTCACTAAGCCTAAACGCGGTTGGATAGACCATTTCAGTTTAAAATCATCATCCCCTGTTTGGCTGCGAGCACCCACGGTTTGATATTCAGGCTTACTGCCATCTACACGAGGTAAATCATTGATTGCTTTTAAAATACCATTAGATGAGTAGGTTGCGCCTGAGATGGCATCAATCCCCTCATGACCATTACGGCTCACAATCTCGGGTAGCAAACGCTCAGCATTAAGGTACAGTGACTCGGTTTCTTTATGTGACAGAGTTTTTACCTGAGTGATATTCCCCTGCTCAACCTTAACTTCAAGGGTGATGTCGCTCTTTTTACCCTTACCACTGACATGATGGACGCCATCAATATATTTCCCCTGCGGTGCAGTATTAGCACAACCTGCTAAGGCAAATGTTGCGAATGCAACCGCACTAACCAGCAAACTTTTTTTGAAATGTAATTCAGATTTCATCATATAACGCTCTTCAACTAATGAACTTGCCGCCAGCATAGACCTCGGAAAGAATTCGACAATTGCGGATAACCGCAATATGCCAACCTCAATTCAAAATAGTTGAGTTAGCTAACACTTTGCTGATTGATTACTGTCATCAACTGAAATTCATGCTACTAATTTAATCGTCATCAAGATGGGGGATGTATGAAATATTTATTATCTTTTACTGTATTAATTTATCTCTTTTTTACGCCAACAATGGCAAATGCGACTTTTTCACCATTCGACTGCAATACCAATGCAACATTTAATTATGAGCACGGAAAAGGCAGTATGAATACGTTAAAATATTTTGGCACTTCCATTACCATTGATATTTATGAGGCAGACAAAAACAAAGCCTACTCAGCATTATGCCATGCACTTAATGTGGTGCAGGAATATCATTATTTAGCATCAAACTTTAGCACTTACCCTGGCTACACCAATATCCAGACTATCAATAATAATCCTGAACAATTACACCATATCGATGCAAAACTCACCGAATTATTAGCAACCAGTATTGAATGGCATGGCATTACCCAAGGCCGATTTAACGTTGCCTTAGCCCCCGTGTTAGAAGTTTGGCGAAGCTATCGAAAACGTTGCCAACAGGGCGGCACATGCGAACTACCCAGTGATATCGAGTTAGCCAACGCGGCAAAATACATTGATATAAAACAGATAAAACTCGATGTGAACAATAATACCATTCAAATGAAACCAGGAATGAAACTGGATTTAGGCGGTATAGCCAAAGGTTGGATGGTTGAAAAAGTGTACGACCAATTAAAAGCCGATAATATTACTGCCTTTATGATTAATGCTGGTGGAAATATTCGCCATTTTGGCACCCACCCAAATGGCCGCCAATTTATTACGGCTATCGAAAATCCATTAATTCGCAAATATCAACTAGAACATAAAGATAATATCGAGACTAATAGCGGTGATATTTACCATGAAATCATTCAAGGTGAAGATATAACCATTGTATCGAGTGGAAATTATCTCAATTATTACACTGTGAATGGCCAAGAGTATCATCACATTATTGATCCAACGACACTCTATCCGAAAAATGAAGGTATCTCAGTATCGGTTATTATGAAGAATAAACCCATTCTTGCTGATGTGATTTCAACCAGTTTGTTTTTATTACCGATGCCTGAAGCGCAAGCCTTAATAAAGCGTATTGGCGATATTGAAGCGGTATGGTTTCTGGATGAACAAGGCACCAAAATCGCCACCCCACAATTTGAACAATATCGCGCTAAACTCACCCCTTAGGCTAATGTGTGAAGCGGCTCAATACATCAGCAATCACTAATAGGCATAATATGGCCACTATTTTTGGCTATCAGCTCAGCATCGCGCAGCCTATTATACAGCGATGCTGTAACGTCTTGTTGTGTTAACCACTAAATGAAATCGCCCAGTCAGGTTTAAACCATGTATCAATTCTTCACTCGATTAATGTTTATCCTGGCCCTTTTTATCGGCTTTAAGCTGCCTGCCATTGCCGCCGATAGCCATACAAGTGATCCGGTGCGAATAGGCATAATGGCGTTTAATGAACCCGATGAAGTCATGGCCAATTGGCAGCCTACCGCTGATTGGCTGAGCCAGCAGTTGCATCGTCCGGTACAACTCACGCCATTAACGCCAACTCAATTAGATGAAGCACTCGCTAAGCAACGTATCGACTTTTTAATTGGCAATGCCCTCACCACGGTCGCATTTAAAAAAAACTATGGTACCAGTCACTTACTCACCCTAGTCCATAACCGCGTGCATTCACCAGAGCAGAGCATCGGCTCTGCCATCGTCACGCGAATTGACAACAACCTGAGCCAATGGGCACAACTTAAAGATGAAAAGTTGGTATCAAGCGATCCACAAGCCTTTGGCGGATTTCAAATTTTTGCAGCGACGATGGCAACCAAAGGCATCAATGCCTACCGCGATATTCCTCAGCTGCGCTTTATTGGTTTTCCACAGCAAAAACTATTGCAAATGCTGTTATCGGGTGAGGCTGATGTTGCGATATTACCTAGCTGCGTATTGGAAAATGCACTAGAGCGAGGACTCATTCCAGCGAATAAATTAAAAGTGGTCCTTAAGCAACCGCATCCTGATTTTGCCTGCGAAGTGTCCACCCAGTTGTATCCCGGCTACGCCTTAACCAAATTAGGCCATACGGATCATAAACTTGCTACCCAAGTGGTCACCAGCCTGTTGCAAATATCCCCAGAGAGCCAAGCGGCGGTGCAAGGAAGATATCAATATTGGTCGGCTCCCGTGGACGATAGCCCGGTATTTGAACTGTTAAAACAATTAGAGCAATGGCCATTTGTCACTAACTGGCAGCGATTACTGCACAATGCCTTACCTTGGGGTGCAAGCTTCATTTTTGCCTTGCTACTGGGCTATATTCATCACTTAAGGGTTAAACGTTTAGTGGTCAAACGCACCCAAGCCCTATCTGCCGAAATAACCCATCATCAGCACACCCAAAAAATCTTACTCGAGCAACAACAACAGTTTTACCGCGCCCAACGGGTACTGCTGACGGGCGAAATGGCCTCAGGCATTGCCCACGAGCTAAAACAACCCCTGGCCGGTATTCGCTATCTCACCCAAGGCTGTTTATATCGGCTAGATAACACCCAAGCCGAACTTGCTACCGCGCTCAATAAGGTCATTAACCAAGTCGATAGAGCCCAAACCACTATCCATCGTCTGCGCACATTTTGCCAACAAACCAGTGATTACCAGCCCTGTGATTTACGCGCCGTGATAGAAGAAACCTTGACCTTGATGCAACCTGAATTTCAGCGGCTCAAACTCAGCCCTAAAGTCAACTTACAAACCTTACCCGTATTTGCCGATGCCAGTTTGATCCAGCAAGTGCTGGTGAATTTATTACGCAATGCCCTAGATGCCATGGAAAACAGCCCCCATAAGTCATTGATTATCGACACAGGTACCACAAGCGAAAGCGTCTATATTCATATCACTGACTCGGGTTGCGGCCTGAGTGATAACGCCCTCGAACGCTTATTCTTTCCCTTTGAAACCTCCAAACCCCAAGGGCTTGGCCTAGGCATGGTTATCTGCAAACGCATTATTGAGGAACACAAAGGCAAAATTGAAGCACAGCACGCCGCGCCGGGGTTAACGGTAAAAGTCACCCTGCCACTCAACCAGCCATCAGCTTAAGAGAGCTCAAATGACACCACTTTACCTTGTAGATGATGATCAAGATGTACTGGATTCGTTAAGCTGGATGCTTGAAGGGATGGGGCTTAACTGCAAAGGCTTTAACGCTGCGGATACGTTTTTAAAAAGCGTTGATATCAAGCAACCCGCCGTACTTTTGCTCGACATCAAAATGCCAGGTATGGACGGCGTGGCACTGCTAAGCCATTTAAATCAAGTGCAAAGTGTAATCAGCGTCATCATGCTCACCGGTCACGGCACCATTGCCATGGCCGTAGACTGCATCCAACAGGGCGCACTCAACTTTCTTGAAAAACCGGTTGATGGTGAGAAGCTATTTCAGCTTTTAACCCAAGCCCAACAACATACTGAGCAAAAATGGCATCAACAAAATTTGCAATCAGACATTGCCAATCGACTCGCCACCCTCAGCCAGCGTGAAACGCAGGTGATGGAAGGCATACTGGCAGGGAAAATGAACAAAGTCATTGCAGCGGAGCTAGATATCGCGCAGCGAACCATTGAGTTGCATAGGCAAAAAGTCATGCAAAAAATGCAGGTGAGTAACGCCGCCGAACTTGCTTGGTTGCTAGCCAATCATAAATTTTGAAATTAAGCTTATGATTTAATGAGCCTAATTCTTAGTCGCAGTGAGACAAAGCTCGCTCACTGCGAGTGGAATAAAACCCGAATTGCAGGACGCCCTAACCACACTGACGAGTACAGGGAGATAATGCCTTGGTGTCGGTATTTGATAGCGCGCTACAGGCTGCGCAGGTCATATGGTCACGATAATGTTGGTCAAAAAACTTGATGGTTCTGGCCTCTAACGAATCAAACAGCGCAAAGGTTAAAGGCGTTTTCCAATCGTATCGCGCCATCAGGTTTGCCAAATGTCGATAACAGGTTTCACGGCGATCAGATAAGAACTCAGGCGCAATCAATTGACTTTCAAATTGTGTCAGAGCTCCCGTTAGATAAAAGGTAATTCCTTGAACTAATTCTTTTATTTGTAATGGAGTGGCGACTAATTCACCATTCTCAACCGCTAAATGTAATGAGTCTGTAAACCAACTCCAAAAAGCATTAATACGTTTTTTAAAACGTTCAACTTTTTCATCACTCGCCAATTTCCAAACCATGGTATTTACCGACACCGAACGCAGCGTAAAAAAGCTACTACTGCGCTTAATGGTTTCAAAAGTAAATAATATCGGTAAAAGCACTTTCTCTTGTGCAGTTAACTCTGGATTCTTATGGATAAATATCGGTAAGTGATTTGATGTTGCACTTCTTAAAAATAAACAAACCAACACATCTTCTTTACGTTCAAAAAACTTATATAAAGTACCTGTAGAACATCCAACCTCATGTGCCAGCTGGGAAAACTTAAATGATACAATACCTTGTGATTCAATCAGCCTTTCAGCCGCATCCAATATTTGATTACAACGTAAAATAGAGAGTGAATCAGATGGACATTTCATTCATTTATTCCAACATACGTAAAAAGTACATTATGTGTTGCTAACAAATAATATTTATAGACAGTAAAGAGTTAATCGGGATAAAGGTCACATCCAAACCTTTTAAATACCAACCTTTGTGATTTACCTCAAACTTACATTTTATCAACAGCATACTTTCATAGATTAAATTATCTTCATCTCGTTCGTTATTAAAGCAATCTACTTCAAAGAAAAGATATTCACGAGATAACTCACGAATAAAATTGTCACTGAAAAAAAGTCGTGACTCACTTCTCCTTAGGCGCGGTTCATAACCTCTATCTTGCTGATAACTGACATAGAGGGTTAACAAAAAATGCATGATAGAAGAAGTTTTTTAAAGCTAGGTGCAGGCGCAGCGGTCGGTGGTATCGCAGCGGCACTACCAAGTGCAGCATCAGCCACTGAATGCGCCTCAAACATTAAATGGGATGAAACTCGCGATGTGATTGTGGTGGGTTCGGGTTTTGCGGGTCTGTCATCCGCACTAAATGCTAAGCGTCAAGGTCTAGGCTCGATACTGGTATTAGAAAAAATGCAGGTGATCGGGGGCAACTCGGCGATCAACGGTGGCTGGTTAGCTATCCCTAAAAACCCAATTCAATTAGCTCAAGGGATCAATGATGACTCACCCGAAGAGCTAGTGAAAGATCAAATCATTTCTGGCCGCGGTATGCAAAATACCGACATGCTGCGACAAATTGCCAATCGCGCCCTCGATGCCTACCAATTGTGTATCGACACTGGTGTCAAATTCCGCGAAGGCTTTAACCAACAAGTGGGTGGCCACAATAAAGCACGTGCTATCCGCACTCAGCACGGTGTCGGTGGCGATATCACCACTAAACTGTACGAAGCAGGTAAAAAAGAAGGCGTTGAATACCGTTTACAACACTATGTTGAAGACTTCATCATGGATGGCCAAGAGATTGTTGGCTTGAAAGTGCGTCAAAATTATCGCTTTCCGGATCTCAAAACCGGTAAAACGATCTACATCAAAGCCAATAAGGCCGTTATCCTTGCCCACGGTGGTTTCTCACGTAACTTAGCACTACGTGAGCTGGTCGACCCTGCATTAGATAAAACCTTAGATTGTACCAATGCCCTCGGCGCAACTGGCGAAGTCACACTAACAGCCATGGCACACGGTGCTTTCCCGGTTCATATGAGCTTTATTCAAACAGGTCACTGGGGCTCGCCCGATGAAGGCGGCTTTGGCTGGTCAAATGCTCTGCTCTCGATTGGTTTCCATAAAGGAATTTCAGTCAATGTGTTAGACGGTAAGCGTTTTATGAATGAACGCGCCGATAGAAAAACCTGCTCCGATGCCATTATGAAAAACCGTCATCCAGATGGCTCACCCGCCTATCCCGTGGTGTTTTTTAACCATGACGATCATGTTGGTGCAGAGGAAGTGACCCGCGCAGTGCGTGACCAAATCGCTTGGAAAGTCGATAGCCTTGAGCAATTAGCTAAGCAATTCAATATTCCAGTTGCACAGCTCAAACAAACCGTTGCCGAGTACAACAAACAAGTGCCCCAGCGCATTGACCCTTTATTTGGCCGCATGATGGATACGGCAGTTGAGCTTAAAGCGCCGTTTATTGTGTCGCGTATTTGGCCAAAAGTGCACTACTGCATGGGCGGCTTAAAAACCGATTTAGGTGCGCGAGTCATACACAGCCAGTCACTGACCTCCATCAAAAAGCTCTATGCCGTCGGCGAAGCGACAGGCGGAACTCACGGTGGAACCCGTTTAAGTTCAACAGCTTGTCTAGAGTGCTTAACGATGGGAATTATCGTTGCTGAAACCATCAAATCTGACATGCAGGCCTAAATCATGATGAAAACATTACTACTCACACTCGTTGTTGCAACTCTGTTCACTGGCGCAGCCAATGCAGGAGACCTCGTCAAGATGAAAGGCAGCACCCAAGGCAGAACCAACCACGAATTTATCTACCAAGATGGTTGTAAAGGGTGTCACCAAGGTTCGGGTAAACAAAATGCCACCGATGCGGCCTGCGTTGAATGTCATGGCGAAATTACCAGTATTGCGGTGGATGAGTCCAAGCTTGCCATCCCTGAAGCCCATCCACACAAATCACTGCACTACAACCAAGGTGCCAGCTGCTTAGCCTGTCACAGCGAGCATGAGAAAAAGGCGCCAGTGTGCGCTGAATGCCACCGAACTTGGTTCAAAGAAATGTAATTTAATTTTTATAATACAAAAACTTAAGAAAGGTAATGATGATGAAAAAATCCACCCGGTTTATGTTGTCCATGGTGGCAACCGCTATCGCACTATCTCAAACTAACGCCTTTGCCGCAGAGCAAGAAGATGGCATCAATGTTGGCGGCGCCGTGCGCGTTAACTATGGCTATCGCGATTATGATGAAAAATCGAAGGATAAAGGCGGCGACTTTAACTTCGACATGGCCGCGATTAAATTTGATGGTAAAAAAGGCGATTTCGGTTTAGCGGCGGAATACCGTTTTACCTCAGGCACTAACTACATCAAGTATGGTTATGGCTACTACAACATTGATCCAGACTGGCAACTGCAATTTGGTATCAACAAAGTGCCCTTTGGTAACCGCGAGTTTATCTCTAACAGTTGGTGGTTTGGTCTGCCTTACTATTTAGGCTTTGAAGATGACCATGACATCGGCTTAAAAGCGACCTATGAGAAAAACGGCTGGCACACGGATTTAGCGTTTTATAAAAACGCCGAATACGGCCCAACCGAAAACAAGCGTTATTCAACTGACTTGTATACCGGCACCATCAATGGCACTGAATACAACAACGAAGAAACCAACCAACTCAACGTGCGCCAAACCTACACCGCCGAATACGAAGGTGGCGCAACCACTTTTGGTGGCTCAGTACAGGTCGGCCAAATCTACAACAGCAAAACCGGTAATAATGGCGACCGCTATGCTGTCGCACTGCATGTAGACAGCAGCTACAACGGCTGGAACCTACAAATGCAAGCCATGCAGTATGAATACAATGCTGCAGATGCTATCGACGACAACAAAATTGGCGTATCGGTGGTGAGCTGGCAGTACGAAATCGCCTCAAAAGGCCAAGCCTATAACATCAACATTGCCAAAACGGTTAACACAGATTGGGGCAGCATTAAGTTTTATAACGACTTTGGTTTAATGACGCCTGATGTTGATGACGATAGCTACGACAACAGCATGCAAAACGTCACCGGTATGGCGATTTCTGCAGGCCCAACTTACACCATGATTGACTTTGTCATGGGTAAAAACATGACCTTCTCGACCGCCAATAACGACCACGTTGGCCTACCAGAAGTCGGTAACGATTGGGATAAACGTATCAACATCAACTTTGGTTACTACTTCTAATATTTGCGCAGTTTAGAACGTCCCTCCTCCCTGCCGTTTTAGACTGCTATACCTTTTTTTGCCCTATTCGTTAGGGCTTTTTTTATGTTTTTTTCTTATAGAGTGAACGATGAAACTACAATATTTACCTAGACTTGCTGTTTATTTTATCTGTTCATCCTCACTATATGCCGCCGATGTGCAATTAGGCGGCTTTATTAAGGCCAACACTCGCTTTGTTGAAGGAAATCTAGCCTTTCAAGACAGTTGGACAGGTGGAGGCAAGGTTGTCGAGCACAGCAAACGCACCCAATTTGGCGCCCAAGAAAGCCGCTTTAATTTGACACTTAACACCGATGAGGCCAAAGCCTTTGCCGAAATCGATTTTGTTGGCTCCAGCCAAGGAAATCCGATTATCTCCAACTCCTACAGTCCACGGCTTAGGCATGCCTATATCAGTTATCAAGGCATCACCGCCGGGCAAACCTGGTCAACCTTAGTCAATACCAGTACCTTTGCCGAAACAGCCGATTTAGGTGGGCCATTAGTTGGACAAGCCATGGTAAGACAAGCACTTATCCGCTATAGCACCGAAGAATGGCAATTCGCCCTCGAAAATCCCTACACCTACGGCACCCAAGCCCAAACGGATGGACTAACCAGCGTTACAGCAGCCAAACCAAACTGGATTGATACCAGCCATGACTACATCCCAGATATGATTGCCCGCTACAACCAATCCGGCGATTGGGGCAATGTGTCTCTCTCAGGCTTAGTGCGTTATTTAGATCCAGCGGGCACATCGCAATGGGCTGGCGGGCTCTCCCTTGCCGCCAAACTCTTTACCTTTGGCCAAGATGATCTGCGCCTGCAATTGCACTACGGCCACCTAGGTCGTTATGTCGGCACCGACGCTGCGCGCGATATTATTGAAGGAGAATTAGAAACCTCGACATCCGCCATGTTTGCCTACCGCCACTTTTGGACTGACTACACCCGCTCGACACTCTTTTTTGGTCATACTCGCACAGAGAGAGAACAAACGGATCGCAGCCACGTTGGTGTGAATTTGTTTACCAATTTAACCCAAGCACTCACCCTAGGTATTGAAGTGGGCCGCTATCAAATTGAAGATAACAACAGCTCAGCCCATCCCTATGCGCAGCAGGGAATGGCCAACTATGCCCAGCTCAGCATGCAATTGCAGCTGTAAAGCGGCTCAGACGGTAAGATTATTCGCGAGTAGAGTCACGAATAAGTTTGCCACTCAAAATATGCCGTGATCCAATTCACCTTTACCATCAACCAATCACTTTATTGTTAGTCACGTAACAACATAACCAACACAATATCGCCACTAAGCGATGCAAAAATAGGATTGGAATGATGAAATTAAAAATGCTTTTTGGATTAGCCGCACTAACGTCTACAGCGGTTATGGCTCAAGGCCCACAATGTAACCATGCGCAACTGCCCTATCAACAAATGACGCCAGTGCCGTACGACAGCACACCCTATGTGCCGCAAAACACCATGCCAGAGCAGTGCAGTAACCCAGAAATCGAGGCCTACATTGCTGATTGGGAAGCAGGCAAAATCGACTTTAACACCATCAAACCCAATGACAGCATTGCCGCAGACCAACGTTTTTGTAAAACCTTGGATGACCACGGTAACGTACTCGAAGCCAAAAACTGCGATCCTAAAAACTCACCAGTGGGTTATATCTGGAAAGAACTCTCAGACAGCCCAATGGTTATCGGTATCACCAATGGTTTGAAATCAGACCATGAGCCACATTTCCATGGTCAACCAGAGTGTTACTACGTGGTCAACGGCACCAGTAAAACACTGGCAAACAATAAATTTGAAACCTTAGCAAAAGGTCAGTACTTCTATATTCCTGGTGCCCATATTCACAACACCCCAATCCTCAATAAAGAAGGTTTAGGTGTATTTTACTGGTATCCAAACAACGCCCACTTTGATGGATTTAAATACTACTGGCGTAAAGATGTGAAAAACCTACGCGTGGCCGAAGAAGCCTTCGACCGTGTAGATGCCATCCGCAAACGCGACTTAGATTTAGGCCCATACGGCACCAACGAAGCCTTCTTCAAAAAATGATTTAAAAATTAGTCAAAAATGATTTAAAAAACTGAAGTAAAACGCTTCAAAAAAGGGGTTAACACTCACCTGTTAACCCCTTGTTATTAGCCCGCCAGCGCGATAGTTAACATCTGCAATCCCTAATAAAACTCGTCAACCCAAGCTGTGCGCCTTAATATAAAGCCGCTTAAATGACTTAACTTATTAGGAAATACGCAAAATGGACTTAATATTAACTGTAGCAAGAGCAATCTGAATCGTTTTAATAAAAACCACAACACCACCAGATAAAGCAAGATACGGGGGATAACCAGTATTTGCTCCGCGTTGTTAGAAAAACAGCGCCGAATAAATATGAGTTGCACGCCCAAAATCCAGCCTATCAAACGATGTTAGCCACGAACTCAATGAAAACCTTTGCGCGCTTAAAAGCCATTCTAGACAGCCAAGAGTAGCCTGTACTAGCGATTCACTCGAACGGCTAAAAGCTTCTCAACTCTGCTTTTCAACCTTGTTGATGCTGCCTTTGTATCCGGTGGCATCAACAGCTTTTAGCAGATTGTCGAGGTTAT
The DNA here is from genome assembly GCF_000282755.1 of Shewanella sp. POL2. Classification (NCBI taxonomy): domain Bacteria; kingdom Pseudomonadati; phylum Pseudomonadota; class Gammaproteobacteria; order Alteromonadales; family Shewanellaceae; genus Shewanella; species Shewanella sp. POL2. Next base: position 49,279 of record NZ_AKZL01000004.1, on the reverse strand, counting down.
AATCCTCAGCAACTGTCACTACCGCTTGCTCAGTTTTCAAATTAGCTTTGGCCTTAATCACGCCATCGGTTTTGCGCAAGGCTTGATTGACGACGGTGACGCACAATGGGCAAGTCATGCCTTTAACATCGAGTGTGACCAACAGATTGTCTGCCCTAGTGAAGGGCGTAAATCCCAATGATGTGATAACTAATAGGGTCGATAGTGTGGAAAATCCTGTGATACGTGATAGTGGCTTCATTCAAACACCTCAAGCAACCAAGGTAAAACAAAGGGATACAGCTGAAAGGCCAGCACAATCGGCACGCTAAGCCAGTAAATGAGTAACATTTGCCCTCGGCTAAACTTGCCGGTGCAAAGCGGCTTTTTGGCAAAGTACAAACGCCAAAATCCAAGCAAGATAAGCCCGGTTGACAGGATCAACATAGGCACTTGTAACCAACCTAAACTCGATAACCCCGACAGCCCCGCGGCAGAGACGCCAAACACTAAATAGATTAAGGGCGCAATACAACAAAGGCTGGAGGCGATCGCCGCAATCACTGCGGCGGTCATGGTGGCTAACAGCTGTTTAACGCTGTTCGCTTGACTGGTAGTCATAGGCAAATACTTTTGGCTCATAGTAATTGACAGGGTCGCCATCCACTTCAGCGTAAGGGTAACCAAAATTGTTGAGTGGAGTCTGCTCTGCGGCGGGGAATAAGTCAAAGTCACGGCCATAGTTAAAGCCTACCCAATTCATTTCCCAGTTACCAAATAGGTAGTCATTCACCGCTTGCACTGCAGGGTCGTTATGTTCTTTATTCTCGGTGAGGCGCATTTTAGTCACATCCGCAGGATCGGCGGGTAACCAGCCATAACCAGCAAGATAAAACATGGCACGGCAATGTTGGCCACCAGTGACATCAGCAACCCCTTTTTCATCAGCACTGCCAAAGGCTTTTTTAGAGTATTTCCCCATCTTGATCGCTTGGCCTAAACGAATACCAAACATCTCACGGGCGGGCACACCCACTGCGCGCATCAGCGCCACAAACACTGAGTTGATATCAGTGCATTTTCCACCGAGTTTGCCACTTTCAAGAATCGCGGCCACATCACCATTACCGCAACCTATCACACTGTTATCACGGTACATATTGGCACTCACCCAGTTATAAATGAGTTGTGCTTGTTTGAGTGGTTCGGTCTCTTTACCCACAATCTTATCGGCGGTCTGCTTCACGATACCGTCCACTGGCATATGCTTGGTTGGCTTAAGGTAGATAGCGACTTCAGCAGGATACTCAGGTTTTACTGGCGCGCGATAATGGCTTAACTCGCCGCTTTTAAGGGGTTCCCAATCTTGGGTTTCTATCACTAATTCTAATGTTAAGGTCATTTTACCTTTAGCATCGGGCCAAGTCGCAAACAGGGTTTTGGCGCCATAATGGTTATTAGCACTGATATAAGCATCTTGATAAGTGCCGCTAAAGTTAAGTTTTTCAACCTGTTGAAAGGCCGTGTTTTCGGGTAGCGGCACCCATAACTTCACCACACCGGATGAGCCTTCTGGCGCGACTAATTGATAGGTATTGGTTAAGGTAAAACGGCGACGGCCGCAGGCTTTATCGACCATTGAACTGGCTTGGGTCGACGCCGCCAACACTGGCATCACGGTTCCCGCTGCCGACAAAATCGCTGCACCTTTCAAAAAATCACGCCTTTGCATTAGACATTCCTTATATGGATAAGTATTAGAAAAAAAGAGACCACTAAAGTACTTGATAGCGATTATAGAAAGTCCCATCTGCACCTCAATAGTGTCGTGGATGGGAATGGGATCGATGTACCAAAAACCCCTTAAAGAGCACATAAATGCAAGAATAGTTAAGATAAGTGGGACATTTTGTCGCAAAGGTATTGAGTTTAGCGGTCGGTCAATTCAGTACTCTTAAAAACGTTGTCACACATTACTTATCCATGTTTGGCTCGACAGCCTCTTAACTGATGCATGGTCAAAATGACTAAACACCAAATAAATCAAAATCAAAGTAAAAAAGCCCTGAAGCTCTGCCGGAAAATGAAACTTAGACGTGATTGTTGCAAAATTGTTCCAAAAATAATGGTAAAAAACCACATTCATTCTAGGCTTAAAAATGCACATACCTTACAAAAGTAGGTTTATCTATGAAACATAAACTGTTATTCAGTCTCTGTTCTCTCTTACTTGCCACCAGTGTCCAAGCCGAAGTGAATATTTCAGGTTTTGCCTCAGTGGTTGCGGGTAGAGTAATAGATGGCACTGGCGTTGCAGAGTTTGACCTTGGCCCAACCTTCCTAGCTGATTATCCACTCGTGGGCGCATACGATGAAGATATCAGCTTTAAACCCGACACACTTTTTGGTATTCAATTTTCAGCCGATTTACTTGAAGGATTATCCGCCACTGCTCAGGTGGTTTCCCGAGGTGCCGATGACTTTTCAGCCGATTTTGAGTGGGCCTATTTATCCTACGAATTAAATGAACACTGGACGGTACAAGGCGGTAAAAAAAGACTGCCACTCTATTATTACAGTGACTTTTTCGACGTGGGATATGCCTATCCTTGGATCCGTCCACCAGCAGATAACTACACATGGCAAGTCTTTAACTACACGGGTGTCAGCGCATTATATAACTATTTAATGGGTGAATGGACTATGTCAGGACAGGTCTATTACGGAAGTGAAGATAGTGACCCCAATAAATTACTTTCTGATTTCTTCTTCCTAGAGAACACCCGTGAAGTTTGGAAAGATATTGGCGGCATCGTAGTACAATTTAACCGTGATTGGTTAGATATTCGTTTAACCCATATGCAATATACCAATGAACGTTATATTGGCGGCGTACAACAAGAATGGAACGGCAATAAACAAAGAACAGGCAAATTTTACGGCCTATCTGTAAATATTGACTATAACAATTTCTTATTTTTATCTGAGCTGAATCGCTTAGATCTCGATGGTAGTAATCTAGATACTTATCTGGTCACATTGGGATACCGCATTAATTCAGTTATGCCTTTCGTCTCATATTCTGACTTTGATGATGGTGAAGGTGGGGAAGTTCATCACACTACATCTGCGGGAATTCGCTGGGATTTCCATCCCTCAGCAGCCTTTAAAATTCAATACGATGATGTAAAAGATGAAGGCGGCCCAGGCATGAAGGTCGCGGGAGACTCGCAATCCATCAGCCTCGGCGTTGACTTGGTATTTTAGGAGAGAGACATGAAAAAATTACTTTGCTCAATCCTACTTAGCTTAGTATCAATGCCCATTTGGGCAGGCGTGGTGGTAATTGTTCATCCGAGCAATGGCGATACTATTGATCAAAAAGCGATAGAAAACATTTATCTAGGAAAAACAAAAACCTTCCCTAACGGTGCCTCCGCTGTTCCAGTGAATTTGGACAGTGCCGTACCATTAAGGGAAACCTTTGACTCAAAAGTCTTAGGTAAATCATCGAGTCAACTCAAATCCTATTGGTCACAAAAAGTATTTACCGGTAAAGGAACACCGCCCAAAGAAGTCACTAGTGGGGCAGAAATGATTAAACTTGTTTCTTCAAACCCCAATATTATTGGCTATATTGATAGTAGTGAGGCCAATGATTCGGTCAAAGTGGTTGCCGAATTTTAAGTTGGTGTGCCGGAGTATACTCCGGCACCTTTTGGGGGCTGATAATGAATTTTTTTAACAACGTTTCTATTTTTAAAAAAGTTGGCGCAATTTTTATTTTAGCTGTCGTTATATTCACATTAAATTTAAGCATTAGTGTTATTTCAATTAATAAAAATCGCGCAACGCTTAATTATATGGAGCAACAAGTTTATCAAAGAGTAGAGTTAGCCAATCAAAACGTATTTTTTGTGCAACGACTCGATGAACTTTATACCCAATCGGTTTCCTTTGCAGATGAAGATTTATTGACCAACGCGGAAAATATGTACGAGTCAGTTCGTAAGAATCTACAACAGCTTGATAGCGTTGATCCCTCGCAGGCAAATCAGTTAAACGGCTTATCTAATAAACTCACCCGCTACAATGACATGACGCTAAAGCTAGCTAAAGGCATGCTGGCTGGGACTATCGATATGGTAAATATTGGCCAAATCAGCCAAGAAAAGTCTCAAGCCTTTGAAGCGGTTCTCAATGAGGTACAAGCCTACAAACAGAGTAAAATCATTGAGTTTAAACAAGCGATCAAAGAAGCCGCAGACAGATCGGAGCAAAGCTTGTGGCTAACGGTGTCCTCTGGTATTGCATTACTTATCGTGATGTTTATTGTAACCATTGCAATTGCTCGCTCGATTAGCTCCGCCGCCCATAGCGTTGCCCGCTCGCTTGAAGAACTCGCTGATGGCAAAGGGGATTTAAATCATCAACTCACTGTTTCTGGCACTGATGAGTTAGGCCAAGTCTCCAGCAACTTCAATCGTTTTCTAAGATTACTTGCCGATTCCATCCTCCAAGTAGTGAACGTAACAGACCCGCTGTTAGAGAGTTCACATTCGTTAAAACAGCGGATGGAAGATGCGACTAAAGCGACTCAGCAACAGAGTCAAGATGCGAGTACAGTGCAAGTTTCAATGGAGGATATGCGTCATTCCGTGATTGAAATATCGCAAAATGCTCGACAAGCCGCCAGTGCCGCCCAAGTTGCCGAAAAAGAAGCCATGCAAGGCATGAATGTGGTGCAACGAACCATAGATATCTCCCAAGATCTCAACAAAGGAATCCAAGTTGCTTCAAATTCTATCAATGAGTTAGCTAGAGATACTGAAAATGTCACCTCGATTTTAAATGTGATTACCTCGATTGCAGAACAAACCAATCTGTTAGCGCTAAACGCCGCGATTGAGGCCGCACGTGCGGGTGAACAAGGCCGAGGTTTCGCGGTCGTCGCCGATGAGGTGCGCGCCCTAGCCTCTAAAACCGCCGATGCAACTACTGAAATCCGTCAAGTATTACAAAATCTTAAAACCGCCGCGGTTTCTTCCGTCAATACCATGAATGCCGCCTTAACCAAATCCTCAGAAAATGAAACCAATGCGAAAAATACTGGCCTCGCCTTAAAATCAATCCAAGAGCAAATCGTCAGTATTAATGGAATGAACACGAATATTGCTTCTGCAACCGAAGAACAAGCTTCTGTCGCCTCTCTCGTTGTAAATAATGTGGTTAGTATGAATGCTTCCTTTGACGAAACCTTACAGATTTTGTCACAGGTGCGAAATGTGTCAGAAGGCTTAGTCGATTTTGCCGATGAACTGAAGAATGCGACTTCGCAGTTTAAGCTTTAGCTTGATTCACACACCTTCAAACAAATTTTGAGGGTGTGCTCATTTCTCGGGCGTATGGTATGTTTCGAGATTAAATGTTGTTCGTTATGGCAAGATCGTGAAACAAGGAATAACGCCTAGTTATTCTACTTCAATGTCGAGCAGCTCTTATGACAAAAAGTAAGAGTAAGCGTTTGCCAGAAAACCCCAAGCTCAGATAAATATATATCAAACAGCTTATTGCAATGATAACTACGTTCAATGGACTTGCAATAAGCTCACGATTACCGCGTAAACTCACCTTGTAGTATTCAACTAAATTTGGCAACAGTTTTAGAATCTAGCCAAAATCTTCGCTCGGATTCATTTGGGCTTAATCCTATTAATCCTATTAATCCTATTAACCCTATTAACCCTATTAACCAGAGTTAAAGCTAACAAGGGTATTACCGAGTCATAAAACCGCTATCTAATGCAAATTCATTTGAGTCAAAGCCAAGTTGAGTGTTTCCAATAGCAGCCATCACAAAACATAACAATCTGATATAGCTAAATAAAAAACACAAAAACTTTCTAAGGATACAAAAATATTTGCAATAACGATTGCTCTATCGCCAAAAAATGCAAATAATGTTGCAAATTTAGACTTTGGTGATTCAATCATGAAAAGCATTATTCACGCAGAACTCGCGCCTCTGGCCATTGGCCCTTATTCCCACGGCACTCGCTATAACAACCTTATTTTTACCTCAGGACAACTGCCAGTATGCAAAGACAAAGGTGGCGTGGTTGATGGCGGCATCAGCGAGCAATCGGTGCAATGCCTTGAGAATCTAAAATACGTGCTCGAAGCTGGCGGTGGCAGCATTGAAACCGTACTTAAAACCACTTGTTACTTAAGCGAAATCAGTGATTTTGCCGCTTTTAACGAAGTTTATAAAACCTATTTTAAAACCGACTGCCCAGCGCGCAGCTGTTTTGCGGTGAAGGAACTCCCACTGGGTGTCAAAGTGGAAATCGAAGCCATCGCCCACGTTAACGATTAAGCATCTGTAAGGTTGTAGCCCGATGAAACCCCAATGGCAGCAGTATATTCACATCATCAACCAAGTTGTTAAACCTGCTTTAGGCTGCACAGAGCCGATTGCCGCAGCTTACGCGGCGGCGGTTGCTCGCACATTGTTGACTGGTGATCCAGACGCAATTGCAGTGCAGGTCTCTGATAATCTGTATAAAAACTCAATGGGTGTCTATGTGCCTGGAACAGGTAAAATAGGTCTTGCAATTGCCGCCGCCACTGGCGCACTTGCGGGCAATGCCGATGCGGGCTTAGAAGTCCTTGCCAGCGTCACCCCAGAGCAAGTGGCGCAAGCACAAACCCTTATTGATGCGGGTAAAGTAAAAGTCGAGCGTACCGCGACCGATGAATTTATCTATTGCTGTGTGACATTAACCGCGGGTGAACAAGAGGCCATGGTGAAAATCTGCGGCGGCCATACTTTAATAGCCGAAAAGCGCCTAAATGGTGAGTTAGTATTTACCGCCGATAATGCCCAAGCCAAGGCTACAGGCTCAATCTGCGACGGCGTCGATATCAATATTGAATCGATTTACCACTTCGCCCAAGAAGTCCCCTTCGAAGAAATCCAATTTATCCTTAAAGCCTCTGAGTTAAATAGCAAATTATCCGATGAAGGTATGTCCAAACCCTATGGGTTAGAAGTCGGCCGCACCATGAAAAACGGTATTGCCGCGGGGATTATTGGCGAAGACCTACTCAATAAAATTGTGATGCTAACTGCGGCAGCTTCCGATGCGCGTATGGGCGGCGCTAATCTGCCCGCCATGAGCAATTTAGGCAGTGGTAACCAAGGGATTGCGGCCACGATTCCGGTAGTGATCACCGCTCAGTGTTATAAAGTCAGTGAAGAAAAACTGGCGCGCGCACTCATCATGAGCCACTTAGGGGCGATTTATATTAAGTCACACTACCCGCCATTATCGGCATTTTGTGGCAATACGGTCACCAGCGCCGCCGCCTCTATGGCGATGGTGTATTTAGCAGGCGGCAGTTTCGAGCAATCCTGCTTTGCGATTCAAAATGTTATCAGCGACAGCTCGGGTATGGTCTGTGATGGTGCGAAAGCCTCCTGCGCTATGAAGGTCAGTACCTCATCGAGTGCGGCGGTGCGCTCCTTCTTAATGGCGCTCAACAGCCAAAACGTTTCTGGGCAAGGCATCATTGCCAAAGATGTTGAGAAGACCATCAAAAACATTGGCAGAATGGTCCTTAATGGTATGTCATCAACGGATGTCACCATTATTAACATCATGTCAGAGTAAGACGGTTATTCCTGATAGGCTTCTGAATAAAGGCTAACATGATGAAATTACATGACTTAACCCAAAGCGATCTGGATATACTCAAGTCGATCGAAAATATCGTCGATGGGATTGCCGCCATGTATGGCCAGCATACAGAGGTAGTGCTGCACAGCTTAGATGCTAAGCATCCTTCGGTGGTTAAAATTGCCAATGGTCATATAACCGGGCGAGAAGTTGGCGCGCCGATTACCAATCTTGCGATACAAAAACTAAAATCGGGACAAGATATTTCTAACGCTTACCTGACAAAATGTGCCAACGGTAAAACACTCAGATCAACCACCACCATTATCCGCAATAGCAAAGATCAACCGATTGGATTGCTCTGTATCAACACGGATATGGATGCCCCATTGCAATCAGTCCTGCGCTCTATGATGCCAGAACAACTGTTTAGCAATGAGCAGACCCATTCACCCGAAGTATTCGCACGCAATATTGATGAGGCGCTACATAGTGCGATTGACAGTGTGAATCACGAAGTTCGTGCTAACGCTGCGATTTCACCTTCGCAAAAAAGTCGCGAAATCGTCAATCAACTCCATGAATTAGGGATTTTTGAACTCAAAGACAGCGCCCAAGTAGCCGCTACTCGGTTGGGGATTTCAGTGCATTCCATTTACCGCTATTTGCGTGAAATCAAAGCCAATCAAGCTGAAAACGACAAAGCCTCAGCCTAAAATAAAGGGCTAAGATCTAATAACCTTAGCCCTTGCGTTTTAGTATTTTGCGCTCATTATTGCGAGGCTTGTCCGCTCAAGCCCATCATATTCCATGCCTGTACCGTGCCATCGGCCATTAACGCAATGGCATCAAACAAATTGCTTCGAATCTCACGCATTTGACTCAAATCAATGGCTTGCTTATCTAAGGTCATCGCAGGCTCTTCACCCATCCATACAGCAATGGAACCATCTTGGCGTTTAACCGTAAACCCAAAGCCTGTCGGGAAAATATCCGATGCTTGAGTGATTTGAGTTTTAGGTCCAGAGTGACCATCAACCACAGTGCCATCCTGTTTTAAAAAGGCAAACTCCCGCTCATAGGTCACCACCTTGTCCACCTGCGGGATTTCTTGATAACGTGGTTGATGCTGTCCCAAGTCCCAACCTTCCCAAGCAACGGCTGTATTATCCCGACGTAGCGCGACAAATCCCTCATCAAAGGGATAAACCTTATCAATGTTTTGCAACTTTTCCTGTATGACTGACGTATCGGCACCATTGAATTTACTGCCCCATACGTACAGTTGACGACTGATGGTTAGAGCGGCAAACGCACCACGATTTGCATAAATATCAATCACTTTATTAGCGCGACTTGTGGTAGATAAACGCGCTGGAAACGCGGCATGATACTCAGTCAATTCGCCCTCACCCCACGAATATACGCTGCCATCAGCCAGCAGTGCCGCAAACCCATGATCGGTGTTAACAACTTTCACAGCAGGCGCTAATTGGCTAAGTTTGGCTAATTGCTCACGGCCTTTTTGCTCATCGCTGGGCCCGCCCCAAGACACTAATTTCCCTGTCGCTGTCCTCGCGGTAAAGGCATTATCATTAGCATAGAGCAAATCGACATGGGTAAGTTCAGAGGCTACGTGACGACTATCGCCGCCATAATCGGCGCCCCCCCAAGTGACTACAGTTCCATCTTGCTTTAAGGCAGCAAAGGCACCTTTGTTAATCAACACTGTGTCAATATTGGTCATAGCAGGCGCGGCATATTGCCCCGAGATCCGTTCGGCAGGCGTTGAATCCAAGTTAGACCAACTCACTACACTGCCATCTTGTTTGATGGCCGCATACAGCACCTCTCCCAACACAAAAGAACGAACACCTGTCAGCACTTGCTTCATCGCCATTCCCCAAGGAATAAGCTTTCCGTCATGGGTTAAGGCCGCAAAACCACAGCTATCCTCTGCCGCATATAGGTGTTTTACATTGACTAGAGGCTCGGCGGCATTATTGATATCGCCGCCACAGTCAGGCTCGCCCCATGCCACCACAGTGCCATCTTGCTTGAGCGCCGCAAATGCACTGAGATTACTGTAGATTTGACTCACTTGGGCTAACTGAGCGGGCATCGGGATTTTGGGCGAATCGTCAACAAGCTCAAGGTTGTTCGGGGTGGAAGTGACAACATTATTCACGGCGGTTGATGGCCGATGAGCTAAGATCGTGTCAGAAATTTGCTGCTTTAATTCAGGTGATATCTCAGAATCTTGTTTATCAATGAGTAAGTTAACTACATGACCTAAGGCAAAAATTGCTAGCGCCACACCAACCCAGGGAACCTGTTTTTTTTCCACAACTATATCCTTATCGTAACGACAAACTCTCACTGAGTTTAAACGGATGCACAACATCGATGGCTGAGCACTCACTATAATGGGGCGATTGTAACTAAAGAACGAGCAAAATGACATTGCCCTAAAGTCGAGATATTCCATCGACCTTAAAACAGAAAAGCAGCGATATTCGCTGCTTTTATTCACATCATCCACAGAATTAGCTAATCCCGCTTACCAACCTTTTCTAAGCCCCACACTAAGGCAATCGCCGCTAACATGCACACAATAGCAAACAAGAGTTGTGAGGGCTGGCCAGTCACTTGCTCAAAATTAAGTGGCGAAATATTTTGTTCCAGCAAAGGCACTTGCTCGCCATGGGAGTTGGTCTGCCAGGTTAAAGTTTGTTTCCAAGGCCAAATTTTGCCTAAGGTACCAAGCATCAATCCGGTTAAAAACACGATAGTGGCATCATGGTATTTACGTAGCAGCGCCGACAATAAATGGCTAAATGTCAGTAACCCCATTACGGCCCCCACAGCAAAACACGCCAAAATATCGAGTTGAATATTTTTCGCCGCTGCGAGTACTACAGGATATAAACCAAGCAATAATAAGATAAAACTGCCCGAAATCCCGGGTAACACCATGGCACAAATCGCAATCGCACCGCCAAAGAAGATATTTAAGTAACTGGCTTCCACCGACACAGGATTAAGCACAGTAATTGCCCAAGCAGCTAACACGCCGAGCACGAATAAACCTAAGCGTGCCAGCGTAAAGCCGCTCACCTGCTTGAGCATATGCACCACAGAAATAATGATTAAGCCAAAGAAGAATGACCAAATCGGAATGGGATGCGCCACCAGCAACCACGAAATCAGCTTAGCGAAGCTAAAAATACTGGTCAGGATCCCCGCCAATAAACTCACTAAAAATCCGCCATTGATATGTATAAAAGCGCCTTTTAGCCCCTGCGACTTAATCACACCCCAAAGGGATGGATTGATGCGCTTAACGCTTTCAAGCAAGGTATCAAGAATGCCAGTAATGAAGGCGATGGTGCCGCCCGAAACCCCTGGCACCACATCGGCGGCGCCCATGGCCATGCCCTTAAAATAGGTCAGCAAATATTTCAATGTAAGTCCTTGTTGCTAAATCAATATGTGGTGTCATTGATGACAAATTTGTCGTGATTATACGGTGTTAGCCTAAAAACAGCGAAATGAAGTTTACTTAATTCAGCCGACTGGCAATTATTGTTACCTCAATGTTACACTCATCCGACCAGAAAAAGATAACCGCGCCACTAAGACCTCACATCATCATTGGCCAAAGATTATCCCCCTTAGTTTGCACTCCAATGAAGGATAAACATGAGTACTCACGAAGAAACCCGTACCAAACCGAACAAGGTGCTTGCGCTTTACCACAAGACCCAAGGGTTACCCTTTGGCCAAAAAATCTTCTCAATGATGGTGTCACGTATGGCGCCTTATTTTGGCACCATCAAACCACTGATCACTGAATTGCGCCTTAACTACTGTTCATGTTTTATAAAAAAACGTCATGCTGTTCATAACCATATAAAAACGGTGCACGTGATTGCGATTTGTAATGGCCTAGAAATGGCAATGGGCGTGATGGCCGAAGCCTCGATACCCGCCCATTTACGCTGGATCCCTAAGGGCATGAGTGTGGATTACACCGCCAAAGCGGGCAGCGATATTTTGTGTGTAGCTGAAGTCACGCCAGAGCAATGGGCCCCCGGCGATATGCTGGTGCCTGTAACCGCCTACGACACTCAAGGAGTCGTGGTCGTGAAGGGACATATCAAATTATGGATTTCAGAAAAGCCGCAAAAATAAGTTAACGCCACCGAGCCAAGGTTAATCGTCAAGCAAGATAACAAGTTAAGTTGTCTTGCCCAAACCTTACGGACTGCTATGCTAAGCAAAACAATCTAACAGGGGGACAACATGGATGAATTTTTACAGGCCGCCATTGATGAAGCCAAACAAGGATTAGCCGAAGGCGGTATCCCCATTGGCTCAGTATTAGTGATTGACGGTAAAATTGTCGCCCGCGGGCATAATAAACGCGTGCAGCAAGGCAGCGCCGTGTTACACGCTGAGATGGATTGCCTCGAAAACGCTGGCAGATTGACCGCCGCCGATTATCAAAAGGCCACGCTCTATTCAACCCTCTCCCCCTGCGATATGTGCAGTGGCGCAATTTTACTCTACGGCATCCCTAAGGTAGTGGTCGGTGAAAATGTCGCTTTTCAAGGGCCGGAAGCCTATGTTCAGTCCCGCGGAGTCGACGTGACAGTGGTGGACAATCCCGAGTGTAAACAACTGATGCGCGATTTTATCGCCGCCAAGCCACAGCTATGGAACGAAGATATTGGTGAATAGCAACGCTGTTTGTAGCACTTATCGAATGGCTCAGCAGTGATATACCTTAAGCACCAGTTCGGCGAAGGCCTCGTACCATAAAATTGAACGGAGCTGGGCTCCGACTCGGTTTACCCCATTTCGTGTAGAGAAAGGATGCCTACTATCAAACCTATCACTCAAGCTGCTAAAGATCCTTGGGCAAATCCCTCAAAGGCGAATCACACTCACGATCACTCGATCCCAAGTACTCGCAATGCCAACCTCGATGCGATTCGGGGCTTAGCCGTCTTGGGGATATTTTTTATGAATATCTATTTTATGGGGATAAGTTTTTATGGCTATGCGCCCCATCAAATCCCCTTACTTTCAGACCAAATCCTCCAAAGCATTAGCAATTTCTTTATTGAAGGGCGCTTTATCAGCCTATTTTCTATCCTTTTTGGTGTTGGGCTTTATATTCAATTTCAGCGATTTAGCAACAAGGGCTTGGCCGCTTATTCGCTGCTAAGCTCACGCTTGAAATGGTTAATTGTCTTTGGCCTGCTCCACGGCATTATTATCTGGCCCGGTGATATTTTACTGACCTATGGGATCAGCGGTTTTTTAGCACTTTGTTACCGAGATGCCAGCATCGACGAGTTAAAACGTAAGGCCAATATTTTTATTTTCATTGCCTTAGTGATGATCAGCTTAATAGCGCTTAGCGGCAGTGACGAACTGTTTACCCGCGAATCAGTGCTTTTTGCCGAGCAATACAGCGCTTGGACATCGAGTTACCCCAACCAACTGCTGCTGCATTTAATTCAAGTTGGCTATATGGCGCTCGTGATCCCTTTTACCTTAATGTGGTTTACGGTAGGCTTAATGTTGCAGGGGATGGCACTCTATCAACAGGGCATCTTTGAACAGGGTTTTGACCGTAACACCTTACTCAAACTCGCTTTAGCCACCTTAGTGTTATCCTCCATGGATACCCTATTAGGCTTAACCGAAAACCCCATACTGGTGATGTTTTCAGACATTCTAGTTATGCTGAGTGCTATCCCGATGGCGCTGATTTATATCCATATAATGGTTTATATCTGCCAAAACCGCTCGACCGTGCTAAAGCCACTGCAAAATGTCGGCAAACTCGCCTTTAGCCTTTATATTCTGCAATCTATCGTTGGCGTGTTTATCTTTCGCCACTTTGCCCCTGAGTTACTGTTAACCCTCAATAGAGGCGGTTATATGGCAATAGCCTTGGGTTATTCGCTACTGCAATTGCTGCTTGCGAGTGTATATTTACGCTACTTTAAGCAAGGGCCGCTCGAAAAACTCTGGCGCCACCTCGCCTTTAAATCCATTCGTCCCTAGCACCAGAACAAATGAACAACAAAAAAACGACTCACACCCGCTCGCCCCGCGCCTCAAAGCCGAGAGTGATTCACAGCAAGGCGAGTTCGATGCCATTGTTATTAGCACTGGCCTTTCTCGCCATGCTAATTAGTGCGGCTTGGTGGCATATGCTGCCAGTCGCGATTGCTGGTTTATATCTGGCGCTGAGTGTATGCACTTTTATCACCTACACCGTTGATAAATCAGCCGCTAAAAGAGGTAAATGGCGCACCAAAGAAAGTACTTTGCACCTGATGTCGCTGATGGGCGGCTGGCCCGGCGCACTGTTTGCCCAGCACCTTCTACGCCATAAATCAGTAAAAACGGCCTTTCGTAAACTGTTTTGGCTAACGGTAGTAACCAACTTGGCCTTGCTGGGTTATGGGCTCCAAACCGGAGTGATGGATAGATTGATTTAAAGCGCGCATCTCCAATCAACCTGAATCCCCAATCAATCTGAAGATACGAATGTCAGCATGCCTACAAGTTGTAGAGCCCTTAGGGACGCTAATTCAAGGCTCATACATAACAAAATGTCGGCCACATTTGGAATTAACACAATACGGAAGTCGCAATGAAAAAATTAGCCCCGTTAACCGTTAATTCTTTTAACGGGGAAATTTATAGCTATATCAGTACTTAAAACCAGCTTAGGGCGATACTGATAATGACTCCTGTGATAATCAACTGCATTAAACAGAATCCCATGATATCCCGCGCCTTTAATCCGGCGATGGCCAGCACAGGCAGAGCCCAGAAAGGCTGAATAAGATTGGTCCACGCATCACCCCAAGCCACCGCCATAGCAACACGTGCCACATCGGCGCCCAAGGCTTCGGCGGCTGGCAACATAATCGGCGCCTGCACCGCCCATTGTCCGCCCCCCGAAGGCACAAAAATGTTCACAATGCCTGCGCTGATAAAGCTCCAAAATGGCAGGCTTTCAGCGCTGGCAATGGCTACAAATCCTTCGGAGATACTTTGGGCTAAACCCGATTGCATCATCACCGCCATAATGCCTGCGTAGAAGGGGAATTGAATCACAATGCCCGCGCCGCCTTTAATCGCTTCGTTAAGACTCAGCAATAAACTGCGTGGCGTTTGATGCAACACTATGGCAAGGAACAAAAATAAAAAGTTAACTAAATTAAGGTTTAAGCTGCCGCCCTGCACTGCAAAGTAATAGCCTAAATACACCAGCCCTGCGCCGCCCACACTCCAGCCCAGTAAACGGCTATTTTCTAATGTATCTGCGGGACGAGTGATAGCGTTTGACGCATGCGCTGTGTTGCTCTCTTCACTGCTAACATCTTCAAGCGCCTTAGGGTCGATATAAATGCTGTCTTTTTCTTCTGGCAACATAAAACGGTTTACCAGTGGCATCACCACAAATAAAACCAACACTAACAGCAAGTTAAAACTGGCAAAAATGGTCTCACTGGTAGGGATAATGCCAATTTGTGATTCTGAGAAATGCCCTGCTGTTGCTATGGTTAACGGAATAGACCCCGCCAAGCCGCCGTGCCAAACCACAAAACCAGAGTAAGCACTAGCAACCAATAAACGGTAATCCACTCGTACCTTACGGGCCAACGCCTTGGCAAATAACGCGCCGACTACCAAACCAAAACCCCAGTTAATCCAACTGGCAGCCAGAGAAACCAGCGTCACTAAGATAATCGCCTGCGGCGCAGACTTAGCCAAGCCGGCGATGGCATCGAGCAATTTTTTTATCGGTGGTGAGCTGGCAAGCATAAATCCAGCCACCAGCACTAACAGCATCTGCATCGAAAAACTCAGCAGTGCCCAAAAACCATCGCCCCAGTAGCTGATGACGTCCATGGGTGTTTTTTGCTCGGCCACCACGGCCGATATCATCACGACCAACGTGAGGAGTAAGACAAAAATATAGGGATCGGGTAAATAACGGTCGACCAGCTTGACCAGCGGTTTTGCCGCTTTGGTTAACATAGGACTGTCCTTGTTTATTCTTTTTATCTGTTTTTATTGAGTTTTTGCAGCGTCTAATGCCACAGATTAAGCGATATCTAAAGCGGGATAAAGCCTTTGGGTACTTTTAAAGCGTGATAAAATGTAACGCGAAGCATCCACTGCTGCGAACGAGATCATCGCTAGCCTCACACGCTAAAAAACTGATAACATGACCAAAATTGACTGAGGTACTCTTTAAAATGAAAATGTTACTTGCCGTTGTTGTGATTGCTGGGGTGATTTTTTACTTCTTTACCTCGATGAACAACCAAAAAGCAGCGCAGGAAAATATCCGTTTAGGTAATGAATTTTTAGCGCAAAACAAAACCAAAGAAGATGTGGTTACCACAGCTTCAGGTTTGCAATATAAAGTGTTAAATCAAGGCTCAGGCACTGTTCATCCTAAGGCGAGTGATACAGTGACTGTGCATTACCACGGCACTTTGATCGACGGTACCGTATTTGATAGCTCGGTCGAGCGCGGTGAGCCCATTGCCTTCCCGTTGGATCGGGTGATTAAAGGTTGGACCGAAGGCGTGCAACTGATGGTTGAAGGCGATAAGTATCGCTTCTTTATTCCAAGTGAGCTTGCCTACGGCAATCGTAGCACAGGCAAAATTGGTGGTGGTTCGGTACTGATTTTTGATGTTGAACTGTTGAAGATAAATTAGTTTCCATATTAAAAACAAAGCCCTGCATTGCAGGGCTTTGTTTTATTTAAGCGTTATTAATATCCCTTACGGGCACGCTGCTGCACCTATATCAGTCCAAACGGACGCGACACCGGGCACATCTCCCTTAGTCCACCATTTTGCCTGCCACTTGCGACCTTTATAGTTAGTGGTCGCGCCGCCGTTGTAGGCTACGCCCGCATCCCAACCTAACTCAACCTGACTCAACAATTGCCATTGATCGGCGGTTCTTGAGGGCGTATTGCCTTGAGTCCAGTATTTGGCCTTCCACACCAATTGATTATGACTAACGGTATTGCCCGTGTTGTAAATACTGGTCGCATTCCAAACGGGATAATTTGCCGCGTTGGGGTCGGTAGCATCACATTGCCCCCCCGTCACCTTAGGCGTTACAGTTAAGGTCAAGGTAGCACTGGTATCTAACGCACCATCAGAAACTAATACACTCACACTATACTGAGTCGATTGAGAAACACTCGGCGCCGTGATCACAAGGGTGGCACTGTTTTGTCCGCTCGCCGCAAGGCTGCTTGGCACTGTCCATGCGTAGGTGAGGCTATCGCCATCTGCGTCGGTCGCAGTCGCATTGATACTCACCGATTGCCCTGCTTCAACTGTCACGCTCGCAGGCACATTCACCACAGGCGCTTGATTAGGTGTATCTGCCTTATGGGTAATGGTCACAGTATCCGTTGAGGATAAACCTTCAGGGTCAGTCACTTGCAAGCTAAACACATACACGACATCGGACTGCGTCGCTGACAACAGCACCGAGGCATTCGCTAAATCTGCGTTGCTAATCACTAAACTTGGGCCTGAAACCTGTGTCCATTGATAACCTAAAACTGCGTTTTCAGGGTCACGCGAACCACTGCCGTTAAGTTGTACATCCACTGCGCCTGTGACAGCCACATCTGCGCCCGCATTTGCGATAGGTGATCTATTCGCTGGCGGAGTGGTTCCCTCGCCATGGCCTAAACCTTCGTGCATGGCATTGAGAATATCGCCATTATCGGCATCCAATTCCCACGCAAACACCCCACCTAACTGATTTGCCAGCACATACTGACCTTTGGCTTTCACCGAACGCGCATCGTCGAAAGTGATTAAGTCACCTGTAGATGCATTAAAGACAGAAGGCGCTTCTGCGGTTTCGTCATAGGCATAACTCCAACCAGCCCCCATGTAATCCTTGGCAATTTGGCGATAATCAACCACTCCGGCTTCCCAAGTGCCTTTGACTTTACCCGTCGCCGTGCCAGTGAATGGATTGTTACCACTATAGCCACTCACGCCAGTCCAGCCTCTACCATACATGGCCGCACCAACCACAATCTTACCTGGCGTGACACCTTGCGAGAGCAATGCTTTAACACCATTATCTGTGGTATAGCGAGTATTTGGATCCCAGCTTGCCTCGTAGAGATTGGTTTGATGGCCGAGTTCAGTATTAGTCCAGCCACCGTTAAAGTCATAACTCATCAGGAAGATATAATCCATATACTGCTGTGCAGCCTGATAATCAACTTTCGCAATCTTGTCATCGCCCGCACTGATAGCAGAGGTAAGTTCATAGGTGCGTCCGGTTTCAGCACTCAACTCATCGAGCATTGCCCTTAATTCGCGCATTAAAATGACATAGGTTTGACCATCATTGGCGTTACCTAAGCTTGGATTTGCGCCGCTGCCGCCGGGGAATTCCCAATCAATATCCACACCATCAAAGAACTTCCAAGTATGTAAAAACTCTTTCACCGAAGCCACAAAGGTATCGCGCTTGGTTTTATCCCCTAAAAAGTAGAAGGGATCAGAGAGCGTCCAGCCACCAACGGACGGGAGGATCTTCAAATCGGGATAGGCTTGCTTTAATGCCATCAATTGGCCGAAGTTGCCTTTGTAGGGATCGGAGTAATCACTCACACCCGCCTGCGGCATTTGCACCGCCGCCCAAGGGTCGTGAATCGCCACTTTAAAATCAGCACGGCCAGCACAGGCACGCTGTAATGCCTCAAAGCTACCCTCAATTTCTTTTAAACTATCATTGATACCATTGCCACCACAAATCGGGGTAAAGCCATATAAAATATGGGTTAAGTTTTGCGCGGGGATCTTATCGACAGGGAATTTCCGCTCATAAACGCCCCACTCTACGAAATACCCCCCGACCACTTTGCCCGATTTATTCGCGTAGGGACGATTGTTTTCCTTTAAAGGCGCATTCAGTGGGACTAGATGGCTGCCATCAGTATCAGCAACGAGGATTTCTTTAGCATCGCTTTTTGTACAACCGTCACTGTTACACAGTTGCACTTGCATCTGATAACGACCACCTTTACTCACCTTAAAATTTGCGGTTCCAGAAACACCTGATGGCCCTTCCCACACAGGGCTGCCATTGAGTAAAACCTGAGCTTTATCACCTACATTGCCATTCCACAGATTCCAACTTACCGACACATCGGCGGCATCTTTAACCGTCACTAATTGGTTATAGGCTGAGGCGGCTTGATTCACCTCGATAATGGCAAACTTGGTTTCCCCCCAACCTAAGGTCGGTTTACCGGGGAGCGCTGCAAAGGCTTGGAAACTGGCCGCGGATGCCAGCACCGAGGCCACTAGCATCGCCGAAGTGGAGATTTGAGTCTTAAACATGAGATTTCCCTATTGAGTAAGTTATGCATCAATAAGGCAAACAAAGCGTAGACAGGAAACAACACTCTTAAAACCATGTGCCTACAACGGCAGCATGAAGAAACAACCTGCGGTATCCCCGCTATCATAGGTACTAACAACCCTTAGACCGGAGGCTTTGCGTCCCAATCTTTCGATTGGTTTGCCTTTCACACAAATGACAACGTTGTCATTACATTAATTAGCATATGCCGAGATAGCGTTAAATTGCAACTAAATATTAACAAACAGGCCGTTGTACCGATTATTCATGCAGACTTAGATTTAAAGATAGGAAGAACTTTTGAGTGAAAAAAATTAGCAATTAATTGTATTTAAAGGGATTGATTATGCAATTGAGTCGAATCATCGCCTCGAGTAATCAACAGCAAAAACAACACAAAAATCGAAATTCTTAAGAAAGAGGTTATGCAGGGCGCTGTTCGATAACTCGTGTAAACAAAAATGCGGTCATCGAACAAGGTGATATGCAGAGTGCACTGCAAACACACAAATCCGATGGCCGCATGCTGTTGTTCTCGACCTAATCTGAACCAATATCTGAATCAATATCAGCGTCAGTAAGCCAAGATTAATCGCCTGAACGAACTTATCACGCCTCAATCTTGACCAATTCGCATCTCAATCAAAAGCCGTTAGGCGGCGTCCTTCGAGTAATCCCTAGCCAAGATCACTGATAAACCACGGCAAACTAAGGTTTCCATATCATCTACACGATTAATCTTCATTTCGGCTAATGGCGCACTCAAGGCCATGCGTCTTAAACTATCCAGACATCCTTTATAGTAAGGTGCGCTGTTCATCATGCCGCCCGCTAACCAGATCCGATTAGGATTAAAGAGATTTACCGCCCACGCGAGTCCCATACCAAGATAAGTACCTGCACGGTATACATCATCAGCAGTAGAAATCTTACGACTACGGATAGAATCACCACTGGCAAGCTGCTCTAAAGTGAACTCCCCCGACTCTGTCATCACTCGGCAATGCCCTAACTCACCAGCGACGCCAGTTGCACCGGTGTACGCTTTGCCGTTAAAGGCAATCGACATACCGATACCGGTGCCACACATGACTAACAACTCACAGGCATATTTTTCATCACAGGTTGCCTGCATGCCCGCATCGATATCATTGCAGATAAACTTAAGCTGACCTTGGGTTTTCAAGGTATCAAAACTCAACCCATTTAAACCGGGCAAGGATTTACAAGATACCAAACGATTCTGTTGTACAAGCCCTGGTACAGCGATCGCTAAATGGTAATGCTGTAAATCATAATCCCGTTCCAACGCCGCGATTTGATTATTTAAGTCTTCAATTTTAAAGCCTTCACCCGTGGGGATTTTATATTGTTCTGTATGCCCCTTGAGTTGAAGTTCGAACAGGGCTTTGCTACCGCCCACGTCTATTGTTAATGTTTGCATCGCCAACTCCACTGATACATGTGCTCCCCTCTGACCCCGAGCGGAGATGGCGAATGTTAGCATAATGGGTCAATATTAGCGATTGAATAAAACTTAAGTAGCTAATTTGTAAGAATTAGTCATGATTCCAGAGTGATTAAGATAACAATTCAATTTGAGAATTCGCCTAAGATCACACCCCTTGTTACCGCTAAGTGATGCCTAAAAAACAAAATTGTATACAAAATCCTTTATTCCATACCTTGCAACTTCGTTGCTGAGCTTGCGATAATCGCTGTCAATTTGCATCCTTTTCGCCAGCATTACCCATGATAATTTGGCAGCCTACCTTTGTAGCCCATGCCATCAATTTGGAGCCCCTATGTCGTTACCTTCGTCGTCACAACCATTGCAATCAAATAAGATTGCCAACCGTCTTACCGCCATTCGTAGCGAGCTAGCAAACGCCAACTTAGACGCCTTTATTATTCCGCGCGCCGATGAGTATTTAGGCGAATATGTGCCAGAGCACAACGAGCGTCTTTATTGGGCGACGGATTTTACCGGTTCAGCCGGCATGGCCATTGTCCTAAAAGACAAAGCCGCCATTTTTACCGATGGTCGTTATACGGTACAAGTGCGTTTACAGGTCGATGCAAACCTCTTTAGCTATGAAAGCCTGACAGACACTCCGCAAATCGAATGGTTATGCGACACGTTACCCGCAGATTCACGTGTCGGATTTGATGCCCGTTTACACACCTTAGCCTGGTTTGAAAACGCCAAAGCGACGTTAGCGAAAGCCCAAATCGAACTGGTGGCAGTCGAACAGAATCCGATTGATAAGCACTGGCAAAATCGACCTGCACCGTCGAGCGCAGCTGTCACCTTATTTAGTAATGAAAGTGCGGGTAAGACCAGCCTGCAAAAACGGACCGAGATTGGCGCACTAGTCAAAAAAGCCGGCGCCGATGTCGCGCTGATCGCTGCTTTGGATTCTTTCTGCTGGCTGCTCAATATCCGTGGCAACGACGTGCCGCGTCTGCCTGTAGTGCTCGGCTGCGCGCTACTTCACGCCAATGGTGATATGCAGCTGTTTACCGATTTGAGCAAACTCCCCGAAGGCATTGAGGAACACGTTGGAGCGGGTGTGAGCTTTAACAGTGAAGCCGCCCTTGCCGATACCTTGGCAAGTTTGCAGGGCGTGAAACTGCTGGCCGATCCCAACTCTGCTAACGCTTGGGCGCAAAATCTTGCCCGCGATGCTGGCGCCAAATTGATTGCCGGTATCGACCCAGTCTCTCTGCCTAAAGCCCAAAAAAATGCCGCCGAATTAGCGGGCATGCGCGCCAGCCATATCCGTGATGGTGTCGCTGTCAGTCGTTTTCTTGCATGGCTCGATGCCGAAGTCGCGGCTAATCGTCTGCACGATGAAGCCACTCTTGCCGACAAGTTAGAGAGTTTCCGCCTCGAAGATCCCAAGTATCGCGAGCCAAGCTTCGACACTATCTCCGCCGCTGGTGCCAATGCGGCCATGTGTCACTATAACCATAACAATGGCACGCCTGCGATGATGACGATGAACAGCATCTACTTAGTGGATTCTGGCGCTCAATATCTGGACGGCACCACGGACGTCACCCGCACCATCGCCATTGGCGAAGTAAGTGATGAACAGAAAAAGATGGTGACACTGGTACTTAAAGGCCATATCGCCTTAGATCAAGCCCGCTACCCTAAAGGCACGACAGGCCAACAACTCGATGCTTTTGCCCGCCAATATCTGTGGCAACATGGCTTTGATTACGACCACGGCACAGGCCATGGCGTCGGTCATTTCCTGAGTGTGCATGAAGGCCCACAGCGCATCGGTAAAAATCTTAATGCTATCGCCTTAATGCCTGGCATGGTGTTATCAAATGAGCCAGGTTATTACCGCGCCGACAGTTTTGGCATTCGCCTCGAAAACCTAGTGGTAGTGCAGCATTGCGAAGCCTTAAAGGGTGCCGAGCGTGAAATGTATGAATTCGATGCCCTAACGCTGATCCCCATGGATGCCCGCCTTATCGATAAGAGCCTGTTAACCCAAGGCGAAATTGACTGGTTTAATGCTTACCATCAGAAAGTGTTTAATACTTTATCGCCATTAATGTCAGGCAGTGAGCTTGAGTGGCTGACAAAAGCAACACAAGCTATCTAACCCCCACAGGTAAATCTCATTAAATAAGCCCAAGACGATTGTCTTGGGCTTATTGTTTTCGCCTAATAAAATCACACCATCTTAGGCTGCGCTACAGTCGACTGGGGATCATCCAGCAACGAAGCTTTTGAAAGCACCTCAAACTCGGTATGAATTTGCATAAAACAATCGACTAACACAGGATCAAAATGTTTGGCTCGGCCCTCAAGAATCATGGCTTTGGCATCTTCATGAGTAAAAGGACGCTTATAGCAGCGTGGCGATGTTAACGCATCATAAACATCGACTAGAGCGACAATTCTTGCGGATAAGGGAATATTTTCTTCTTTTAATCCAAGTGGATAACCACTACCATCCCATTTTTCGTGGTGTCCAGAGGCAATATCTCTACCCATTTTGATAAAGGTGCATTGGGGAGCATACTCTAACAAACTGGCCAGAACCTGCCCCCCAATAACGGGATGCGCCTTAATTTGTTCAAACTCATCTGGAGTTAACCGGCCTGGTTTTAGCAAAATCGCATCGGCAATGCCAACTTTGCCTATGTCATGCAAAATTGCCGATAAGCTAATATCTTGGATAAAGTCTTCATCTAATTCTGGAGGCGAATTGTCAGCCAACATTCGCTGGGTAGCGAGCATTTTTGAGTATTGCCGCATTCTCAACAAATGCGCTCCGGTTTCATTATCTCGATATTCAGCAAGCTTAGCTAAACCCAGTACAGTCGCTTGCCGAGAAGCCAGAGTAGAATCGAGGGAGGAGGTTAACTTGCCTAAGAGATAAGCAATAGTCAGGGTTACCATCGCATTGGTTACGAGGAAATTGATTGAAACAACAACCCAAATGCCAGTGCTATATCCTTGAGTAACGGGCCAAATCAGCCACTGATAATGATACGCCACCCCAATCAAAATTAAGCTCACACCATTTAAAACTTGGGCGTATATGCTCGCCTTAGTGCCTAAAAAAATGTTACTCAGCGGAGGGAAAATAAATAGCCAGAAAAATCCAGCGCCTGACGGCCCTATCGCAATAAGAAATCCAACACCAATGGCATAGGCAAGCAAACATCCTAAACTAAATCTAAGCCGATCAGAAAAATGAGGATAAAAAAGCAATAAGACTAATAAGAAATATGCAAAGGTATCAAAAATCGCCATGCCCCATAAATCGGCAGCAATACAAAGATAAACACTGGTGAAATACACAGGCACACACAGGATCGCAAGAAACCCAAATAACCGTTTAAAAATCACTCGGCGCCAATGAGTTAAACCTGATGTATAACGAGCAAAGTCACTCGGCAGTGCTCTTGCCATAAAAATCCCTTTGCAATCAAGTACTACCTTTGGATGATTTAAAGCCTAAGTTCACAATTTATCGACCTAGGTCTCGCAATTTTATTTAACAAGATTATGACTTGCACAAAACCAATTAAATGCGGACTAAAACCCATAATGCTTAAAAATGTGTTCACATTACGACTGCCTGCTGACATTTATGAAATTAAATTTGGCTCCTTCTACCAAGCTAGCGCTCGCCGAAATAAGGAATGAAGTGTCATTCTTTTATTCAAATAACGAACGGTTCTTAAGACTGAGTAAGCGTAAATGCTTGCCATAAAACCCATTTAGGCAGCATTTATTTATCTTAGCGCCCTTTTATGCAAAAGCACTGCATCTACGGACTTTACCTTACACAAATGCCATTAAATTCGCCCAAATAATCCTTAAACATCAACACGCCTAACAAGTTTAGTCAAAGACGCCAAGAATGGTTGCCATATATTGAGGATTCTCCCGAATAACTTCATCTCACATGAAGGTGAATATGACATAAATTTGGCTACAAGACAGGATAAACACTCGTTTAAATAGCAATAAAAAACTAATATTTTTAAAAAGTTATAAAAAGAAAATACATTACTTTTCTTATGGGTAATGCTAAAAACCACTCTCCAATATCCACACAAAAATGATACCATTATCACATAATTAGCCGCCCCCCATGAGAGTCGGCACAAGCTTTAGCATTACATTTACCCTAATCATAATATCGGCCCAGAATGGACACACGAAATGAGCCAGAGTAACCCTAGTCACAATAAAATCAGTAACAACCATCATCACGCACAAGAGATCCGCCTCACTCCTCAAGACGAATTGATTTCCACCACAGATACCCGCGGGATTATTACCTATGTTAATCAACGATTTGTCGAAGTATCAGGATACCGCACCGAAGAATTAATTGGGCATCCGCATAACAAAGTGCGCCATCCCGATATGCCTAGTGCCGCTTTTAAAGAGATGTGGCAAAAACTAAAATCGGGCCAATCTTGGCGTGGCATAGTTAAAAATCGCTGTAAAAATGGCGATTTTTATTGGGTTGATGCCTTTGTTTCTCCCGTGTTTGAGAATGGCACAATTGTTGGTTATCAGTCGGTTCGTCTGCAACCACAGGCAGCCTATGTCACTAGAGCAACAGCTATTTACCGCAGGTTATTGGACAATAAATCCATTGCTAAGCCACTTAGTTTGATGCAAAAACGTGTTGTCTCAGCTGTAGTTGCATCGACAGGATTATTAATTGCGGGTTACCTTTGGGGTTGGGGAGTAATTATCGCTGGCGCGATTTTAATGGGCCTTAACTTAGCTATCTTCTACGATGAAGCCTTTCGTATTCCGGCCAAGTTGATTGATATGCAAACAAAATACGATTCTATTAGTCGCTACATCTACTCGGGAGCTGACACCTCATCGATTCTCGATTTTCAATTGATTTTATTACAAGCCAAGATGAATGGCGTACTCGGCCGCACTCAAGATCAAGCCAATCAATTGCATGCGATAGCCGATCAACTTGTGGTCACCACTGAACAAACCTATGCCAGCCTAGATCAAGAGAAAAACCAGCTCGAGCAACTGGCAAGTGCAATGGAAGAAATGAGTTCGACGATTACCGAAGTTGCTCAAAACACTCAACGAACCTCAACCAGCATTAATACCGCCTATGATCTCTGCCTAAAGAGCAGCGCCAATATGAAGGCTAATACCCAAAAGGTCGAACAGCTGGCTAAATCCGTCGCCGATGCCGCGAATAATGCCAATCAGCTTAATCAAGAAGCTGAACGAGTTGCCAGTGCCATGGGTGAGATTGATTCTATTGCTGAGCAAACTAACCTGCTCGCCCTCAATGCCGCCATTGAAGCCGCTAGAGCAGGTGAACAAGGACGCGGCTTTGCGGTGGTGGCCGATGAAGTGCGCGCCTTGTCGAGCCGCACTCAGTTATCGACCAACAGTATTTCGCAAAGTGTCGATAAGATGTTCAGCATGTTAAATGCGTGGGCAAAAGAAATGGAGCAAAGCCGCCAACATGCAGAGCAATGCGCTAACGACATTCAAACCTCCGCCAAAAACGTCAACACCATTTACCAAGAAGTCAGCGAGATCCACACCTTTGCACAGCAAAATGCGGTGGCCGCCGATCAGCAGCGCCAAGTAGTGCATGAAATCACCAACAATATTCATTTCATCACCCAAAGCAGCAGTGAAAACCTCGCGGCAACGCATCAGATTGGTGATGCCGCCAATCATTTAAAACACAGCGCTGAAAAAGCACTTGGCCTACGCCGCGCCTTTGGCTAGCTGTAATGCCGCGCGATTGTCGACAAACAATAGCGCGGCATCCTTTATCCAAGCCAATCCACGCCTTAAGTTAATCCTCTGATTATTAGCAAAACAGCAGCAATATCGTTATAAACAGCCAAAGGGTTAAAAAGTACAGGTTTTAACCGAAAATTTTGCTATACTCCGCGCCCGCCATTTTTCTGACCGCTAAGCGTTAGAAAGGCACAAACAAGTGCGTTAACGTTCGCCCATGGCAGAATACTTTGCTGTAAAAGTGTCTGTAATAGGGTGAGGCGCTTGAATGATTGAATGAGTGAATGACAGGAATCCAAAATGAGATTTGAATCTTTTAGTTTTTGCCCCGAGATTTTACGCGCTATCTCAGATTGCGGTTATCAAAAAATGACACCGATTCAGCAGCAAGCGATCCCAGCCATCCGCCGCGGCCAAGATGTGCTCGCCAGCGCGCAAACCGGCACAGGTAAAACCGCCGCCTTCGCACTGCCGATCCTACAAAAAATGGTTGAAAACCCAAGTGAAACCTTAAAATCTAACACGCGGGTATTAATCCTCACTCCGACTCGCGAACTTGCCGCCCAAGTAGCAGAAAACGTTGAAGCCTACAGCAAGTATTTAAATTTCAGCGTATTAACGATCTACGGTGGCGTAAAAGTTGAGACTCAAGCGCAAAAGTTAAAACGCGGTGCCGATATTATTGTCGCGACCCCTGGCCGTTTACTTGAGCACCTTACCGCCTGCAACTTAAGTCTGTCCAGCGTTGACTTTTTAGTGCTCGATGAAGCCGATCGCATGCTGGATATGGGCTTTAGTGCCGACATTCAAAAAATCCTTCAAGCGGTCAACAAGAAGCGTCAAAACCTACTGTTTTCAGCCACCTTCTCCAGCGCAGTGAAAAAACTGGCTAACGAGATGATGGTCAAACCCCAAGTGATCAGCGCCGATAAACAAAACACCACCGCCGATACCGTTAGCCAAGTGGTGTATCCGGTAGAGCAGCGTCGTAAACGCGAGCTATTATCGGAGTTGATTGGTAAGAAAAACTGGCAACAAGTGTTAGTGTTTACCGCGACCCGCGATGCAGCGGATACTCTGGTTAAAGAATTAAATTTAGATGGTATTCCCTCTGAAGTTGTCCACGGTGAAAAAGCCCAAGGTAGCCGTCGCCGTGCGCTGCGCGAATTTGTATCCGGTAAAGTACGTGTGCTAGTGGCGACCGAAGTGGCCGCCCGCGGTTTAGATATTCCCAGCCTTGAGTATGTGGTCAACTTCGACTTACCTTTCCTTGCCGAAGACTATGTTCACCGTATCGGCCGTACTGGCCGTGCAGGTAAATCTGGGGTTGCTATTTCATTTGTGAGCCGTGAAGAAGAGCGCACCCTAGCGGATATTGAAAAGCTAATCGGCCAAAAAATTCGCCGCATTACCGTGCCAGGATATGAGGTCGGTAGCCGTGAGTTGTTGTTAAAACAGCTGCAAACCCGTCGCAGTTTTGCCAAAAAACAACAGCGACTCGACAACGTCAGCGAGCAGATCATCGCCGAAAAAAGCATGCAGGGCCGCCGCGTGAAAATGAAAGTTGGTCAAGCCCCAAGCAAAGGCAAAAAACTCAAATAATGTTGTGTTGATAACTATCTTAACGCGCTAATTTAATACACTAATAATAATGTCAAAGCGTCCTTAAACGGACGCTTTTTTATTACCATTTAAAACCTATCTGACTCAGAGTGATTTTCGGGCATCGTGTTCTTATTGCAATATCCGAGTGATAGCACTGATTAACAAACCCAATAAATAACGACAAATACTGCAATAAATTTCGCATCTCGCCGTTCTTATTTCTACGTTTACCACCCATGCTCAGTCCACCCAAGCACACAGGCTAATGGCGGTTTACCGTTAACAGCAGAATATTTAATTGAAACAAAAACTAATGACAAGGAGATATGCTCTAATGCAGTCCACACTACAGCGCTTTTTACTGACCATCAGCCTACTGCTCGGCAGTTTTAGCACGCTCGCTCAACCTATCGCCAAAGATGAATATTCGGTTAGCCCACTACTCAATGGCGAGCAAATCCCCGCAATCACTTTGCAAGACATGAATGGCCAAAATGTTGATTTAGCCAAATTAACGGCACAAAAACCAACGATTTTCTTCTTTTACCGTGGCGGCTGGTGCCCGTTTTGCAACAACCAAATGGGACAATTAAAAGCGATCGAGCCAAAACTCATTGAAATGGGTTTTCAATTAGTGGGTATATCACCCGATACGCCAGCACTGTTAAAAGCCTCTGCGGCGAAAAATGAGCTGAAATACTTATTACTTTCAGATGAAAAAATGCTTGCATCGCAAGCCTTTGGGCTTGCCTTTTATACCAGCAAGCAAGTTACTGAGACTTACCTGAGCCGCTTAAAACTGGATAATCCACTTTGGACAACGCCCGAAGGCGATAAAAGATTAGTCCTGCCAGTACCGGCAATTTATATTGCTGATACTCAAGGATTAATCCATTTCCAATATGTGAATCCCAACTACAAGGTGAGACCTGCGCCTAAGTTGATTCTGACGGCGGCTAGCCTCGTCGGTGCGCCATAATAATCCATATCCCACCCAAGCAGCCGCTAAGAATCGTTATCGATTTAGCGACTGCTTTGCTAAACTAGCTCCGCCGCAATAAATATCGCCCCAATTTAATCAGATCAATCCCTTTAGCCCGCGGCGGAGCCACAATGAATTCTCAAACCTATAATCAAGCCATACTCGAACTCGCACTGGCGGGGCTTACCGATTTAACCACTTCAGCTCAAGCCAAAAAAGCCCAACGCACACCCGCACAGGAAAGCCATTTTTTATGCAACTGGATGGTTGAGGCCCTGAAGGAAAAACGCTTTTCAAAATTGGTTGCCGAGGATCTGACCACGTGGATCCGTATGGCTCGCAGCCAAGGTGCTGGCGCCGAACTTAAGCGGTTATTGGAAAGAATTGTTCATCAATATCAGAGCGTTGAAAACTCGCACGTGGAGTTAGGTACGGCGTTAAACGCTATGATTGCCGAGTTGACTGAGCGCGAGTGGTTAGTGTTTACCGATACAGAAATTAATACGAAACTGAAGCTAGACGGCGATGGCCAATCGAGCTTAGTCATTGATGTAAAAGAATTTACCCAGCATATTCAAGATAATCAGCTCATCAAACCCATCAACTTATATGTCCGTGCCGATGAGCAACAGTTGACTCAAATCGCCCTCTCCCATGGTTTGTTGATAAGCCAGGGCAATAAGAAAACGAGTCTTATCAAACACCATAAGACCTATCGAATTTATCCTCACAATCAGCAACCTGCATTGTGCCAACTGTTGGCTTAACGGCTGAAAACTGCTTGAATAGGTAAACTGCGCCACAGATAACCATTTTTTCACAACGAAAGAATACAATGTAGCGTAGTAACCACTAAGCTCGATCAACCAAGGAGTGAAGGACTCGATGGGTAAAGGAAGTATTCTCTATCGTTGCCTCGTTAAAGGCGTTTTATTACTGATTTTGTTTGCCCCTCAGTCCTATGCAGAACAACTCAAGTACAACATTACTGGCTCATATTCTTGGTATCCGTATTTTATTGCCAATCAACCCGATGCTCCGGGAATAATTTCTGAATTAATTCCGCAGATTTTATCCTTAGCGAATATTGAGGGAGAAAATCTGTCCTTGCCGCCCAAACGGACGAACAACGCCCTTGAAACGGGTCAATTAGATTTTGATGTGGTTAGCCCCAGTTGGTTTGAAAACCAAGATTTTGGTCCCTTATTCGTGAAATCCGATCCCATCATGCCTATCACTGAGTACGTAGTGACCAGACCCGAAAATGTTGAATCCTTTAAAGAAATCACTGGAATTAAAGGCAAGCAAATCGGTACCGTCAGGGGATATTTGTACCATGACGACAAGGAGTTTATCCGTGTCGATTTTACCTCTGAACAAGAGTTGATTAAGGCATTAGATAAACACCGCATCACGGCCATTATCTCGGGTAACTATCCCGCCTTATATTGGTCAAACAAGCTTAAGATCCCCGTTGGATTAGCCGCGGTGCATTCTGATGGCGTACTGGTGCTAAGGCTACGGAAAGAGCATGCTGCTCTACTACCTGCGCTCAATCACGCAATAGCGCAGCTAAAAGCCAATGGAAAAGTAGAGCAGATTATCAACAAATATACCCAAGCCTTCGCAAGCTAAATCGATAAAAGCTCATGTTTCCAAGTACTCACAAGAAAATGGCTCTGCAATAACGCGGCAAGTATGCAGCAACTTTAGTCTTTTCAAATCGCAAAGATGCAATGGATATTCAAGAGGATTTCGCGTTTAGTGCAACCTTAGGTTTTAACACCAAACGCTGCCCCTGATTAAGATGGGTTGTGCAGGCGACCCGCAATAAAGAAGCAAAGTTAGCCACTTCTCCGTGGCGAGTTAACACCTCTCGGTAAATACGGGTTAAAAATACCGCGACACTCAGCTCGGCATCTTCGGCAATCTCTTCAATAATCTGCCAAAAAATCGCTTCTAGCCGAACGCTCGTCACCACACCATCGATGCGAATGGAGCGGGTTTTGAGTTCAAACAGTTCGGGTTCGGCACCGGAATAGATTTCACACACAATATTACTCCCCAAGCAGCTATTGCGCTTTGCTCCAGCCATTGCGCCTTGCTTAAGTCCCCAGCGAATACTCAACTTAAGCCTCTACCCGAACTGTTATGCCATAAATTACACAGGATGAGTATCGTTAATTCAATAACTTGTTAAACTGCGCCAACCATGCAGGATGCGCTGGCCATGCGGGCGCGGTAACTAATTTGCCATCGGTAATTGCCGCAGTGACTTCAATATCACAATATTCAGCGCCAGCTTGTTTCACCTCGGGCGCGCAAGCGGGATAGGCTGACACTTTTTTACCGCGAACCACATTTGCCGCCGTGAGTAACTGCGCGCCATGGCAAATAGCCGCAATCGGTTTATCTTGGGCGGCAAATTCTGCCACGAGGGCAATCACCGCAGGGTTTAGGCGTAAATACTCTGGCGCCCTACCACCTGGAAGCAACAGCGCATCAAAATCACGCGCGTTCGAACCGGCAAAATTGCCATTTAAGGCAAATAAGTGTCCTGGTTTTTCGGTATAGGTTTGGTCGCCTTCAAAGTCATGAATTGCCGTTTTAATGGTTTGCCCCGCCACTTTATCGGGACAAACAACCGTTACATTGTGACCCACCATTTGCAGGGCTTGGAACGGCACCATTAACTCGTAATCTTCAACAAAATCACCGGCGATGATCAAAATATTGGCCATGAGAAACTCCTTTTATTCGATAAGGGAAAACGCAACAGCGGATTTCACTCTACTCCGACCATTAAATTTAGGGTAATAGTGGAATACTACAAATCGATACAGCCGTTTCAGGCATAAAAAAGCGCCCGTAGGCGCTTTAGTCTTTGGTGATTGACCACTCTTAATTATTTATCTTTGGTTCAATCATGGCCTGTTGCTGACTATAACCATTCAGCCCAGTGTTGGCCGATTTCACCACATTTAAGGCCTCGGTCGTCAGTGCATTATTGCCATTGAGCAGATCGTTCAAAGTGCCAGAATCCGCTTGGACTAAGCCTAATTCACGTAGCATGGCATCGACAACTGGCGCATTGGCGCGGTAGTTTAAGGCTGCGCTAGTCACTTGTTCAGCGATACCACCTTGGTTGATGGCGGAACTATCACCACCCGTGGCAAATTGATGACCAGCACCATAACCTTGAAGAATTTTAATACCTTCGATGTTTTCCAATGGTTTAACCGCTTGAGCAACAATTTCTGGCAAGGCTTTTAAGATTGCAAGGGATTTTTGCAGCGCAATCTGCTCATCACGCAGCACGTTTTCGGCTTCGTACAGAGCTTGTTTACCAGCCGCTTCAACGGCATAGACTTTTTCATCCGCCTCGGCTTGCAGTTTTTTCGCATCGGCACTGGCACGCGCTTCAATCAAAATCGCACTCGATCTGTCTTCCGCGGCACGTTTCTCAGCTTCAGCTTGTACTGTCACACCAACAGCATCACGCTCAGCTTCCTTACGGGCATCAATCACTTCAATTTCTTTGCGACGATTGGCTTCTGCCACTTGGCGCGCTGTGATAACCGCTTCCTCTTTCTCCACTTTCAGCTTTTCCGCTTCTGCTGCGCGGGCACGGGCGGCCGACTCTTCTTCCGATTTAGCGGCTACCGCGATGTGTTTTTCCTGCTCGGCGACTTCGATATCACGTTGCTGTTGAATACGCGCCTGTTCGATAGATTTACGTTTTTCAATCTCGCGGGTTTCAATATCTTTGGTCTTTTCAATTTCCGCGGTTTCGATAGCACGTTCTTTGGCAATTTCGGCTTCACGTTCTTCACGGGCCTTGTTTTCTTTTTGCTTAATAATTTCGGCTTTTTGCTCGGCGCGCTTAAATTCGAGTGACTGTTGCTGGATAAGACGTGCTTCTTCTTCCGACTTTTCAATCTCCAGCGATTCTTTTTCAGCCTCTAAGTTACGCTGCTCAATCTTAATGCGGTTTTCCTGCTGAATATCGTTGGTTTCTTTACGCTTTTCTTCAATGATTTTAGCTAGACGCGCGCGACCTTCTGCGTCGAATGCGTTGTTTTCATTGAAAAACTGCAAGTCGGTTTGGTCAAATCCCGTCAAGGAAACGGATTCAAGTTCTAAACCGTTTTTCTCTAAATCGTTAGCAACGTTGTTCTGCACCCGTTGTACAAAATCGGCACGCTGCTCATGCATCTCAGTCATGGTCATTTCCGCGGCGACCGCACGCAACACGTCGACAAACTTAGATTCCATCAGCTTTTTCAGCTCTTCCACCCGCGTGGTACGGGTACCTAAGGTTTGTGCCGCCATCGAAATGCCATCAGCATTAGGTGC
Source organism: Shewanella sp. POL2 (assembly GCF_000282755.1). Lineage (NCBI taxonomy): Bacteria > Pseudomonadati > Pseudomonadota > Gammaproteobacteria > Alteromonadales > Shewanellaceae > Shewanella > Shewanella sp. POL2. Next base: position 15,933 of record NZ_AKZL01000004.1, on the reverse strand, counting down.
CACCCGCAAATAAAAGTCTGCTTTAACATCAACCCGCATACGATCTTTGGTGATCAGTGCATCTTTTTGAGTTTTTTCCACTTCGATACGCAGGGTATTCATGTTCACTGCAATGGTTTCATGCAGCACGGGCAAGACGATTGCGCCGCCGTCTTTAATGATTTTTTCACCACCAAAACCAGTACGCACAAAGGCCATTTCCTTCGTTGCCCGTTTGTATAACTTGGCGAAAATCAGACCAATCACAATCAGGCCAATCAATACCATTCCGGCAACCAACAACACAAAATTGCTCGAACTGGTGACTTCGTTTAACACATCCATTTGCTTTCCTTCTTCGTTAATAGCTTTGGAAAATTAATTATCAAAGCGAGTCGCAGACCAGACTCTTCCCTCTCTTTTAAGCAGCACCACTTGAGTACCACTAGCAAACTCGATACCTGAAGTTTCAGGCTCGACTAATACATAATGTTTTTGTTGATGTTTATCGCGAACAACCGCTTCCGATGGCATGCCTTTAATGGCGCAGCCTAAGGTGATAGTGCCGACATAACCGCTTAAGTCATCAAGGGAGATGGCGGTAGATTCATTTTTGGGGAGCAAATCGGCCAGTACTCGGCCAAGATAGCGACAAGACAATGCACTGCCAACTACGGCGATAGGTAAGGTAAATAGTTGCGGCAGCAAGGTAGCCGAGACCATTAAGCTAATGTAATTAACGAGATAGCCTGCAATGGCAAAACTGGTTAGTGCCAGCACAAACCAGATAAGTAGCGGCAAACGATTGAGACAAAGCCAGCCAGCAATCCCTGTGAGTCCGCTACCACCAATATCAGCATCATACTCAACATCAGCAGGCACCCACTGGTCTAAGGCGCTCATCATACTTAATCCTATGACGAGTGATAAGGCTTCAAAAACACCAAGGACAAGCACACAGGCGAAGGCAATAGTGTAAGGTAGGTTAGGCTGTTCAACTAAAAACGCCCACATAGTCATCTCCTTGAACGATACAGCAGTCCATTTACTTCACTGTAATTATCAACTTACGAGTGACAGCATAGCAAGGCAAGCTTAGTTTCCAAACAAAAATTTATCCTAAAGCAGATTTGAATAACTCCCCATTACGCCATAATGGCGTGAGCCGTTATAGTCAATAATATTCACGTCCTCCCTTTAGGGGTCTAGTGTGCTTTTGACTGCATGATATTATCATGCAGTTATTGTTATTTTTCGTGCTAATAGATAACGACCGCACCTTAAGATTGAGTCTATGGATACCGCTATGAACACCAAACAACCTACGCCAAGTTACGATAAACTTACGACGCATTTCCAGAAAATTTCACATTTTGAACATTTTAGTGCGCTAGGTGATTGGGATCAGGCAGCAATGATGCCCTTGGGCGGCGGCAGTGAGCGTGGCGATGCCATGGCTGAACTCGCATTGCATATCCATACCCTTAAAACGTCCCCTCACCTTGGTGACAATCTCGCTCTTGCCGCGCAAGAAGCGCTTACCTCAGAACAACACGCCAACCTAAGGGAAATGCAATATCAGTATCAACAGGCGACTCTAGTGCCGGGTGAGCTGGTTCAAGCCAAAACCAAGATGGCCTATCAGTGTGAAAATGCCTGGCGTGAGCAACGTAAAAACAATGATTGGCAAGGCTTTAAACCTAATCTTAAGGCGATAATCGCCCTTGCGAGGGAAGAAGCTTTAATCCGCGCCCAAGCGCAAAATATTTCCCCCTATGATGCCCTGCTCGATAAATTTGAGCCTGGCATGACTACCGCAAAGCTTGAGCAAACCTTTGGTAATTTAAAAACTTGGCTCCCCACGCTCATCCAAAATGTACTCGAAAAACAAGCCGGTGAGCCAACACTTAAGCTTAATGGCCCCTTCGATATCAAGGCGCAGCAAGCCCTTGGCCTCGATGTGATGGCCTATTTAGGGTTTGATTTTTAACCATGGCAGGCTCGATATCAGTAGCCACCCATTCTGCGGCGGTGTACCGAGTGATGTGCGCATCACGACGCGTTATAACCAAGCCGATTTTAGTAGTGCTATCATGGGCATAGTGCATGAAACTGGCCACGCCCGTTATGAACAGGGTTTACCGAAACAATGGCGCGGTCAACCCGCAGGACTGGCTCGTTCCATGGGAGTCCATGAGAGCCAAAGCTTATTTTGTGAAATGCAGCTCGGTGCCAATCCCGCGTTTTTACGGCAATTGCAGCCACTGATTAAACAGCACTTAGGCTGCGAGTTCAGCGCCCAAGACTTGGCAAGACACTACACCCGCGTCAATCCAGGGCTTATCCGCGTCGATGCCGATGAAGTCACCTATCCTTGCCATATTTTATTGCGCTTCGAGGCCGAAAAAGCCTTTATCGACGGTAGCTTGAGTGTGGATGACCTACCCGACTTTTGGTCAAGCCAGATGCAACAACTGCTCGGGATCAATACCGATGGTAACTATCGCGATGGGTGTATGCAGGATATCCATTGGGCAGTCGGTGAACTTGGCTATTTCCCTAGCTATACCCTAGGCGCTATGTATGCTGCTCAGTGCCGTTTTGCAATGGAGCGAAGTTTAGGCCCCATTGAAAACCTTATCGATAACGGTCAGTTATCCCAAGTATTTGACTGGCTTGGCAAGCATATTTGGTCCAAAGGCTCATTACTGACAACGGATGAACTCATCATTCAAGCCACGGGCGAGCCGTTAAACAGTCAATATCTGGCTAAGCATTTAACTCAACGCTATTTGGGCTAAATGCAGTAGCGCTAGGTCATAAAGCGTTGGCAATAACACTCTAGCGCTTAGACTTGCCGCAATCGCATCACTATCGGAGTTTCAAAGCTTTTGCTGCGATTTGGGTATATAATCCCTGACTTATTTATTCAAACTGCTTTTGGACGGAAAAAGGTCGACCATGTTACTGCGTGCAATCACCCCACAGGATTGGGATGCTATTTTACAGATCCAGGAAGAATGTTATTCTCAACTGGATCCTGAACCCCTGCATGTATTGCAAAGCAAGTGGCACGTCTCACCTCAATCCTGTTTTGTATTTGAGGTAAATGAGTCAGTGGTGGGCTATTGTCTTGCTCATCCTTGGACCACCAATATGCCTCCCGCACTTTATGAGCCAATCACCCATTTACCTAAGGCCGATACTTTGTATCTGCACGATATTGCGATATCGGCAAAGGCTCAAGGTTTAGGCGCTGGGTCTAAAGCCTTAATGCGTCTAAAGCAGCTTGCCGATCGCTTTAACTTGAGCTCCCTCTCCTTAGTGGCGGTGCAAGGCGCTGATAGCTATTGGCGCAAAATGGGCTTTAAACCTAAAGCCATAGAGAAATGCCTTGGTAGCTACACTGATGATGCCATGTACATGATTTATAAACTTAATCATCGAGAAGAATGATGAACCCCACCCTAACGACTATTGGTTTACTCTGTCTTAGCAATATTTTTATGACCTTTGCTTGGTACGGACATTTAAAGTCCTTAGGCTCAAAGCCTTGGATTATCGCCGCCTTGGTCAGTTGGGGCATCGCCCTGTTTGAATACCTACTGCAAGTGCCGGCTAACCGTATCGGCTACACAGTGATGAATGTCGGACAATTAAAAATCCTACAGGAAGTCATTACCTTAAGCTTGTTTGTGCCCTTCGCCTACTTCTACATGAAGGAACCACTGAAACTCGATTATCTCTGGGCGGGTCTGTGCATCCTCGGTGCGGTGTATTTTATTTTTAGAAGCGAATTTAATTAATTTCAGAACCATTTCGAGACCATTTCAGGAGATATCCATGGCGCGTCAAGTGACTTACACCTTCAAAGGTGAGACGAAAACCATTGCCTTTAGTTATGCTAAACACCACGATTTATACGAGGCCGTAGCGGAGGCCGAAGGTATAGACTTAACCAAGTTTCTGGCGATGGAGCAACAAATTGCCATGACCTCACGCAAAGGCGCCAAGGCTGAAAAAGATTATCGCAAAGTCGAATTTGCTCGCTTTGGGTTTAGCAATATCCACTTTGTACGTGATGAAGAACCAGAAGCTTAAACCTTATCGTCATTTATCCATTTAGAATTAGGATCGCCGATGTTAAATGCTGAACATGCCAACTTTCCCCGCGCCGGATTCTTTCGCCGCCTAGGGGCAATCATCTATGACCTACTGCTAGCGGTAGCCGTATATATGTTTTCGGGCGCTATTGGCTTTGGATTTTTTTTGGACTCACAGCCTCTGGCCTCGTTAGCATGAATGGCTTCGAGCATGTGTCCGACGCCCTCAATGGCACACCGATTTACCATGGGATTTATCAACTTTGGTTAGCGCTCTGCGTAGGTACTTTTTATGCGCTATTTTGGAGTAAAGGTGGCCAAACCCTCGGAATGCGCGCTTGGCGCCTTAAGATCCAACATCCCAATGGCCAAAACTTAAGCCTTATCACCGCCTATGCACGCATCGTCTGGTCATTACTCGGCATTGGTAATCTGTGGGTACTGATCAACGACGATAAACTCGCACTGCAGGATATGATGACCCGTTCTGAAGTAGTCGTGTTATCCAAAGAAGCTAACCAAATGCGTAATTGGCATGGCGCTTAAATTTAGCTTTTAGTCGCTTATAAAATTGTCCCAATAAAAAACGACGCCATTGCGTCGTTTTTTATTACCCGCGTTTATCACCGCCGGATAAAGTAAAAGGCAATACCCGTAAATAGTAGACTTGGCGCCATCGCCCCGACATACGCAGGTAGTTCATAAACAATACTCATGGGGCCAAATATCTCATTACTGATATAGAAACTAAATCCAGCAACCACCCCGAGTAACACCCGCGCCCCCATAGTCACTGTCCGCAACGGTCCAAATACAAAAGATAACGCCACCAGCATCATCACCCCTACGGTAACAGGCTGCATTACCTTGCGCCAAAGGGCTAATTCGTAACGACTTGGGTCTTGGCTATTGCTATTAAGATACTCTAAGTATCCCATTAAGCCGCGTATCGATAAGGCCTCAGGCTTAACCGATACCACACTGAGCTTGTCAGGCGTTAAACTTGAGCGCCAAATATCTTCATCTAAATGCTCAAGTTTCACTTCGTCATAGCTTAAATCGGTACGCTTAACATCCGAGAGATGCCAGCTGTCTTTACTGAACAATGCACTTTTAGCATGCACTACATTGGTGAGTTTTAACTCACTGTTAAACTTATATAAAGTGATATTGTTGAGCTTATCGATATCCGCAACTTCACCAATATTCACGAACAAATCACCATCTTTTGCCCAAATACCTCGGTGAGATTTAATCAAACTGCCACCGGAGAGTTTGATGGCCTGAAGTTCATTAGCCTTTTGCTCCGCAATTGGGGCGCCCCACTCACCCAATGCCATGACCATCAGCATCAGCGGCACGGCGGTTTTCATCGCCGATAGCGTGATCTGCAAACGCGACATGCCCGATGCTTGCATGACGACAAGCTCCGAATTAGAGGCTAACATCCCCATACCGATCAAGGCACCTAACAGCACAGCCATCGGGAAAAACATTTCAATATCGCGGGGCACAAGGAATAGCACATAAATCCCCGCATCCATCATAGTGTAAGTGCCGCGGCCCACTAAGCGCAGTTGGTCCACCCACTTAATAATGCCCGACAAACCTGTCAGCACCAGTAAACATAACGCCGAGGTGCTTAATAAAACTCGGGCGATATAAAGGTCTAAAATCTTCATGCAGCCACCTTTTTACGCGCCATTGCCGCTGATAAACGGGCAAATAGGGGCCTGTCTTTACCGAGCAGTAAAATCCCCATAATCAGTGCCGACAAATGGATCCACCACATGCCTAAATACTGTGGAATAACGCCATCTTGGAGCGCTTTACGACCCGCAACCATCAGACCAAAATAACCTAGGTACAAGAGAACAGCGGGGAGCATTTTGGCGAACTTGCCTTGTCGCACATTGACCCGAGCCAAAGGCACTGCAATTAAGGTCATAATAGGAATCGCCAACGGAATTGCTAGACGCCAATGAAACTCAGCCACGGCTTCAGAACCTTCCACTTTCATCAAGTCTGCCAGCGGTAAAGCTGAAAGTTTACGGCGACGTTCATCAACCTGTTGTTCTTTGATTTGCATCTTATAGCCACCAAATTCAATCATTTGGTAGTCTTTTTGTTGTGGGCTGCCCTGATAACGCACCCCATCATTGAGTTGTAACTGCTGTGAGCCATTTTGATCTTCATTAACGCGTCCCCCCTTGGCAACAACGACGTTAGTCAAGCCAATTTCGTCATTTGGATCGGGGAGTTGGGCCACGAATACTTTTTCAAGCTCATTATCCTTGCCAATGCGTTCGACAAACAGTACCGCACGGCCATTGGGGCTGGCCTGAAAACGCCCTTGCACGAGCGCGGCAAGGCCTGCTTCAGATTGTGCTTTCTCCAGCACTTGGTTTTGTTGCTCCTCCGCCCAAGGCGCGACATAGAGGGATAAATAGCCAGTAAACAACATGTTAATAACGGCAAGGATCAAAGTTACTCGAGTAACATACCATTCACTCACACCAACACCGTGCAGAATGACCATTTCATTCTCGGCATACATGCGACCATGGGCCATTAATATCCCAAGGAATAAGCTTAAAGGTAAAACCAGAACAACCAGATAGGGTAAATTAAGGCCTATCAAGGTGGCGATGAGAGAAGCGGGAAATTCACCGTCTGAGGCGTCGGCTAATATGCGCACGAAATGCTGGCTAATAAAAATAGTTAACAGTACAAAAAGTACCGCAATTTGCGCCTTTAAAACTTCTCGAATAAGGTATCTAAATACAATCACAGGTAGGATCCGGTCTCTAAACTTATCTTTTTGCTGGTAACAGACTAACTTTCATGTAAACTGTTTACTTTTGGTAGTTTTCTGACCAACTTCAGGGGTTCCTGGCTTACATTAAATGTCACGGCTTTTTCACAAAAACGTGACTCAAGTGCCGAGAATAAATCACCTTTGGAGTAATAACTTAGGCCCTTTTCGGGACAAGCAGACATTATCCAATAAATATAAAAATTTGTCTTTAAGAATCTAGGAGTGCTCATGGAGTTTAGCGTAAAGAGCGGTAGCCCCGAAAAACAACGCTCAGCCTGCATCGTTGTCGGTGTTTATGAACCCCGCCGTCTATCCGGTATCGCCGAGCAATTAGACAAGATTAGCGAAGGTTATATCAGTAATCTACTGCGTCGCGGCGATTTAGAAGGTAAGCCTGGGCAGATGTTATTACTGCACCACGTTCCTAATGTATTGAGTGAACGAGTGCTGTTAGTCGGTTGCGGCAAAGAACGAGAACTAGACGAGCGCCAGTACAAGCAGATCATCACTAAAACCATCAACACCTTAAATGAAACAGGTTCAATGGAAGCGGTATGCTTCTTAACCGAGTTACACGTTAAAGGTCGCGATACCTATTGGAAAGTTCGCCAAGCGGTCGAAACCACCAATAGCAGTTTATACAGCTTTGATGCGCTCAAAACCCGTAAAGGTGAGACCCGTCGTCCGCTGCGTAAATTAGTATTTAATGTGCCAACACGTCGCGAATTAACCTTAGGTGAACGCGCGATTGAGCACGGCATGGCCGTTTCTGCTGGTATGCATTTATGCCGCGATGTGGCTAACATGCCGCCAAATATCTGTAATCCAGCCTATTTAGCCTCTCAAGCTCGCCAATTGGCCGAAGTCCACGAAAATCTACATGTATCAACTGTAGGTGAAGAGCAAATGGCGAAACTCGGCATGAACTCTTACCTTGCCGTAGGTCGTGCCAGCGCCAATGAATCCATTATGACAGTGATGGAATACAAGGGTGCCGTCGACAGCACGGAAAAACCTATCGTATTGATTGGTAAAGGCTTGACTTTCGATTCAGGCGGTATTTCATTAAAACCGGGCGAAGCCATGGATGAAATGAAATACGACATGGGTGGCGCTGCTGGTGTGATCGGCACCATGAAAGCCATTTGTGAGATGAAGCTACCTATCAACGTCGTCGGTATTCTCGCAGGTTGTGAAAACATGCCATCGGGCAATGCTTACCGTCCAGGTGACATTTTAACCACTATGTCAGGGCAAACTGTTGAAGTTCTGAACACCGACGCCGAAGGCCGTCTAGTATTGTGTGATGTGTTAACCTATGTTGAACGTTTCGATCCTGAATTAGTGATTGACACTGCTACGCTTACTGGCGCCTGCGTGATTGCCTTAGGTAAACATGCATCGGGTCTATTCTCATCACATAATCCACTTGCGCACGAGCTACTCAACGCAGGTGAGCAAAGTGGTGACCGCGCATGGCGTATGCCACTGTGGGATGAGTACCAAGATATGCTCGATAGCCCATTTGCGGATATGACCAACTTAGGTGGTCGTCCAGCGGGCGCGATTACTGCGGCTTGTTTCCTCTCGCGTTTCGCGAAAAAGTACAACTGGGCTCACCTAGATGTTGCAGGTACGGCGTGGAACAGCGGTGCCAATAAAGGTTCAACCGGCCGCCCAGTACCGATTTTGACTCAGTTCCTGATCAACCGTGCTGGCGTCGAATTTGGCGAATAATCCCTAACAAGACCAAAAGGCGAAGAAACATTTCTTCGCCTTTTTTATGCCGCAAAGAAAGCGAAATGCCACTGAGACTAATACGATTAACTATCTGTTCATTCAATTTGATTGCGTGAGAAGAGTTAACAACAACCTAGATGTGAAAGAATACTGCTATTGAATATTTTTTGATTGACAGCCACGCCCTCGCCCTTTAGTTTTAGTCCCTATGAAAACAAATACCTTAGCGTTTTTTACTTTCTTTTTTACACCCCCACTCTAGGAGGCGGATTTACTGTGTAAAAACGAAAGTAAAAATCCAAAGCCTCCCACTGGGAGGCTTTTTCGTCTTAAACGCTTGAAAATCCGGCGGCAAATGAGGTCAGAATGCAAAAACCACAGCCTTTAAATCACACTCGAGAGCAAATAACCCAGCTCGACAATGAGCTTCTCTCGTTACTCGCCGAACGTCGCCGCTTAAGTCTTGAAGTGGCCCGCAGTAAAGAAGTGGATGTGAGACCCATTCGTGACACCCAAAGAGAAAAAGAACTGCTGGCAAGATTAGTGACAGCAGGGCGAGAAAAAGGCTTAGATGCGCATTATGTTATCTCGCTGTATCAAAGCATTATCGAAGACTCGGTACTGAATCAACAGGCTTATCTTCACGGCCGCGCTAACCCTGAAACGCAAAAACAACAGTATTGCATTGCCTACCTCGGTGCGCGTGGCTCGTATTCCTACCTTGCGGCCTCGCGCTATTGCCAACGTCGTCAGGTCGAGATGCTCGATTTAGGCTGCCAAAGTTTCGATGAAATTGTCCAAGCAGTTGAATCAGGTCACGCCGACTATGGCTTTTTACCGATTGAAAATACCTCATCGGGTTCAATCAACGAAGTGTATGACGTACTGCAACATACCAGTCTGTCCATCGTGGGCGAAACCACCATTGAAGTAAGCCATTGCCTATTGGGCAAACCGGGCAGCAAACTGAGCGATATCAAAACTGTTTATGCTCACCCACAGCCAATCAGTCAGTGCAGCCGCTATCTTAGCCAGCACAAAGGCTTAAGGCTGGAATATTGCTCAAGTAGCGCCGAAGCCATGGAGAAGGTCAACCAGTCTACCGACAATAGCGCCGCTGCGATTGGTAGCACAGAAGGTGGCGCGCTGTACCAACTCGAGTCAATTGAGTCTGGCCTTGCCAATCAAAAGATTAACCAAAGCCGCTTTATTGTTGTGGCACGAAAAGCCGTAGCCGTACCCGAGCAATTGCCCGCAAAAACTACCCTGATTATGGCCACAGGCCAAAAGGCGGGTGCGTTGGTTGAAGCCCTATTGGTGCTCAAGGCGCATCAACTCAATATGAGCAAACTCGAATCTCGCCCAATCCCAGGCACCCCATGGGAAGAAATGTTTTATCTGGATATCGATGCCAATATTTCCAGCGAAGCCATGCAGCAAGGGCTCAAACAGCTCGAGAGGATCACGCGGTTTATCAAAGTATTGGGGTGTTACCCTTGCGAAACCGTAAAACCGACACAACTCAGCAATAGCCAATTGTTGATTGAACCTAATACCTCTAAAGCCGAAGTATTCAGTGAAGTAAGCACTAAGTTATCTCCCTATCGTTACACTAAGGCTTATAAGGCGCAGGCGAGTGAAATTCACTGCGGCCCCTTTACCATTGGCGCAGGCCATCTTGGTGCTATTGCCAAGATGACTCTGAGCAAAAGCCTGCTGCTAGAGTCGTCACCAGCCGTCTTATCCGCCTTTGAGCGCAGAGTGAAACAGCTAAAAGAAGCGGGTTTCCAAGCGGTGATTTTAGACGGATGCCACTCGCTCGCCTCGGCCGAAGCCATCATCCCTAAGCTGCGCCAAACCCTGCATCAGTATGATTTGCTTTGTGTTATTGCCATCGAACAGGCGACGGATATGCCGTTGGCGACAGGCCATGCGGATATGTTGTTCTTGACGGGCAAACAAATGTTTAATCAGGCCTTGCTGACTCAGGCAGGCACCTTGCCAATCCCGCTATTCCTCGAACGTCACGATATGGCAAGCTATGAGGAGTTTATGGCGGCAACGGAGACGATTTTAAGCCAAGGTAACCAACAGCTTATCCTATGTGACTCGGGCATTCGTACCTATAACAATGCCAACTTACCCACTTTGGATTTAGCAAGCCTTATCCAAATCAAGGCCAACAGTCATCTCCCTATAGTGATTAATCCTTGTTATGCCATCAGTGAAGATGCGCTGCTACTGCAAACCCAAGGGATTAAACAGCTCAAAGCCGATGGTCTTGTGCTGAATTGCTCCCTCGAAGAAGATAAAGCACATGACGCATTGGCGCTGATGGCCGAGGTCGTTAGGGAGTTATATCGCTAATTTGAGCGTATAAGGATACAAAGGAACATACAGCCACGAATATCGTGGCTGTATTGTTTAGGGCTGTGGATTTAGGGCTGAGATTTTACCTCTCAAGATTAAACGCAGCAGACCTAAATCCGCTCAGGCGCAATCTGGCGATTAGCATCTGCCACAACTGCATTGCTACGGCGAATTAACCCCGTCATACTCGAGCCCTGCACTAGGATTGAAAACACCACCACGGCATAGGTCATCACGAGCAGTAGCTCTCGCAGCTCGACACCAGTTTGTGAATCGATAATCACACCCTCAGGTAAACTCATCGCCATGGCTAATGCCAGCCCGCCCTCAAGCCACCCCAAATAAGGATCGACTCAGCATAGGGATTGTAGGACTTGACCAACCTAAATCCGATATAGGGCAAATATACACTCACCGCCCGTGCTGTTAATACCAGCGGGATAGCCAGCAGCATAAACCACCATAATGGCGCCTTAAAGGTGACGAGCAGGAGTAATAATCCCAGCAGAAGGAACAGCAACGCATTAAAGAAGGACTCTATCAGTGACCAAAAAGTATAGAGTTTTACCCGCTCATGGCGCACAAAATATTTAGGCACGCTGTAGTTGCCGATAATCATCCCCGCACTCACCATCGCCAGAGGCCCCGACACCCCTAATACTTCGGCGATGACATAACCCGCCGTCGGGATCAGTAAAGTCACCAGCATTAATTGGGTTTCTTCCTCACAGTAGCGAAAGAAATGGTGCAACAATACGCCCAGCACTGCGCCATAAACGATGCCCCCGAGCGCCTCTTGAACAAACAATAACGAGATTTGCGTGAAGGTCAGCGGCTCAGTTGAAAAGGCTAGATGGGAGATGGCCACAAAAATCACCAGCCCAATGCCATCGTTAAAGAGCGACTCCCCTTCCACCTGAATAGCAATATCTTCGGGCGCGCCCATCTTCTTCAAAATGGCTAAAACGGCAATCGGATCTGTGGGTGAAATCAAGGCGCCAAAGAGCAAACAATGGCTTAAGGCCAAGGGCAATCCCAACATGGGAGCTATGTAGTAAAGCAAACCACCGACGATAAAAGTCGAGAGCAAGGTACTGACAAAGGCAAGGATGAGGATTTCCCATTTCTGATGTTTTAGGATTTTTAAGCGGATCTGCAATGCCCCAGCAAACAACAGGAAACCTAACATGCCATTGAGCAATAAGGCTTGAAAGTCGAGTTTCTCCAGCCCTGCCACAAAGTAACCATAAACATTACCGCCAAGTGCTTTGCCACCCAGCAATAGCAACAGACTCATGCCCAAGGCTAATGCGGTAATGGCAACGGTTTCTTGCAGCTTATGTAAACGTGAAGATGCCACTGAGGTGACTAAGGCTAACGCACAGAGAATACACAGAATTTGATAACTAGTCATAAGAGTCTCTAATCACCCTAAGATGAAGAGACTCTAGCACAAGTTTTAGACTTCTAAACCATCCAATAGACTTAACCAGCCTTTAATTATCCGATGACAAAACCAAATAATACCAAAGAGATAAATCGAAAGACTAAGCCAAGTAATCGGCAAGCAATAACCTAATATTAAGAGTCCTAAAAAAATCATATTAGAATGGCGTTGCCAACGCAGGTGCGAAGCTAGCACCGCATTGCCTTGAGAGTGTCGCTGAGACAAGTTAATAAACAAGCTCAGCAGCACAGGAAGCAGTAACAACGGAAAGCCGGACATTAAGGCGTAAAGTAAATGGCCTAAGCTGCGATCTTCAATTTTTGCGGCATAAGTGGTTGTCGTTGTCATTGAGAGACTCCAGCCGGACGATGGGACTGGGCGTGAACTCCGCCCTTGTCTTTAACCTTACGTTCTCAGCGATATAATCGCAACTACGCTACCAAAATATTTCCGTTAAGGATGGCTCAAACAACTCAATATTAGCCCAACGACAGCGTTACATCCGACTTAAGCTTAGTTGAACAGGCTAACACATATCCGGCTTCGATATCAGCTGGCGTCAATGTCATACTACTAGTTGACTCAGTCTCCCCTTCGAGCACTTGGCATTTACACGCGCCGCATACGCCCGATCGGCAAGCCGCAATAATCGGTAAACCTTCAGCTTCAATCCCCTCAAGTAACGTTTGCTCTGCCGTTAAGGCCCGCTTTTTATCCCCAATAGATAACATAAAGCTTGCGCTGGCATTAACTTGATTTGCTGATTGCATTTCAGCTTGCTTGACTCGGCTTTGCGCTTCTTTCACTGCGGTAGCAAAACTCTCGTGATACAGCTTACTCATATCAAAGTTAAGCTCAGTCAGAATCATTTTCACGGCCTGCATATAAGGCTCTGGCCCGCACAAAAATACGGTTCGCTCGGCAAAATCAGGCACTAAATCTCGTAGATTATTGGCAGTTAAACGGCCGATATCGTGTAATGTTTCCTCAGTATGCCAAACCGTATCAGTGGTGACATTCTCCACAATATAACGCAGTTTAAAATCTCGATGGCGCGTAGCCATGGTCTCTAATGAAGTTTTAAAAATAATATCGGCTTGAGTTCGCGCGCTGTGTACAAAAGCGATGTCGGCATTCATTTGGGTATCGGTCAAATAACGCGACATCGAATACATAGGTGTTATACCGCAACCTGCGCTCAAAAAGAGGTATTTTTGGGCTGAAATATCAAACAGATTGAATTGCCCTGTTGGCGGCAGGACTCGTACCATTTGTCCTGGCTGTAGATGATCAATCAGATAATTCGATACGAGTCCTCCCTCAACCCGCTTAATGGTCACCATTAACGAGTAAGGTCGGGACGGCGTCGAAGATAAGGTATAACTGCGGCAAGCCTGTTCACCGTTGATGTCTAGCACTAAGGTCATAAATTGACCCGGCTTATAATCAAACTTCATCGGCTCACCCGCTTGAAAGCGAAAACTCACCACATCAGCGGTTTCGTTCCAACGTTCCACACACACTAACTGACTTAAACTGTCTTGACGCGTAGGCGTGGAGGATAAAGTGATATTGGGTAGAGTATTGATATTCATAATCTTTGTATCCATAACACTGCGGCCTTATCGTCAAGCCGCAGTGATTCTATGCTATCAATCGACCTAGGCTACGTTTAGCATGGTCTTAAGATCGGCTTCCACTGTAGTGGTATTACGCAAGCCAAATTTTTCTTCCAAAATCTTGGCCAAGTTTGCAGTTAAAAATGCCGGTGGCGTTGGGCCTGTACGGATATTTTTCACCCCGAGCGACAATAGCGTCAGCAGCACGACAATGGCTTTTTGCTCAAACCATGAAAGCACGAGATTCAATGGTAATTCATTGATATCGCATTCAAAGATTTGTGATAGCGCGATAGCTAGCTGGATTGCCGAATAGGCATCGTTACATTGGCCAATATCGAGTAAGCGCGGAATACCGTTGACATCGCCAAATTCCAACTTGTTGAATTTGTACTTACCACAACCTAAGGTCAGGATGACGGAATCCTTTGGCGCCGATTTCGCTAAATCGGTGAAATAACTCCGCTCCGACTTATCACCATCACAACCTCCGACTAAGAAGAAGTGTTTGATAGAACCGTTTTTCACATTTTCAACTACTGTTGGGGCGGCAGCCATTAAGGCATTTCGGGCAAAACCGATGGTGATATTGTGTGGGATTTCATCGTAGTGGAAGCCATCGAGCGCTAGCGCCTTTTCAATCACTACTGAAAAATCATCGCCAGTCACATGGGTCACACCAGGCCAGCCTACAATGCTACGAGTAAAGATACGATCGCTATATTGGCCCACATTCGGGTCAATAATACAGTTAGATGTCATCACCACAGCGCCAGGGAAATTAGCGAATTCTTTTTGCTGGTTCTGCCATGCACTGCCGTAGTTACCTACTAAATGGGCATATTTTTTAAAGGCTGGGTATGCAAGTGCGGGCAGCATTTCGCCATGGGTATAAACATGAATGCCTTTACCCGCCGTTTGCTCGAGGATAAGCTCTAAGTCCTTCATATCATGGCCAGAAACCAGAATTGCTTTGCCTTTTACCGGTTTAGTGTTGACGACTGTCGGTTCAGGATGACCAAAGGCTTCGGTCTCGCCCGCGTCAAGCAAAGCCATAATGCGGTAGTTTAATTGGCCAATTTCCATCGCAGTGGAGAATAATTTATCTGCATCAACACTCGGTTCACCGAGAAACGCCATGATTTGATGGAAATCCGCAGCAATCTCAGCATCGGTTTTACCTAGTACACGCGCATGCTCCATATAAGCGGCCGCACCTTTAAGGCCGTATAAACAGAGTAATCTAAGTCCTAAAATATCTTCATGAATGTGATTTTTGTCTTTATTTAGCGACGCGATAGGTGCTTGAGACAGCATTTCAAGCTTGCTTGTGCCTAACACTAACTGCGCGACTGGCGGCATCTGCTCTGCCGTTTTCCCGCTCTTTTCACAAGCGGCTTCATAGGCTGTTTTTAGATTTTCACGGTGTGTTGCAGCTTGCTGTACATAAGCAATGATCCGCTCATCATCGAAGTTGACGTTGGTTAAGGTTGAGAAAAAAGCTTTAGGAACAAAAGTATCGACTTCAGAATCTACAATGCCTAACTCGCGCGCTTTTACCGCATAAACGGAAACACCCTGCAACATGTAGATTAATAAGTCTTGCAGATCCGAGGTTGCCGCTAATTTGCCACACATACCTTGGGAATAACTACAACCATTGCCAGCGGGTGTACGAATGGTTTGCTCACACTGAATACAGAACATGGATAGACTCCTAATTTAAATTCATGCTTTATTTATGCATGTTTAAAATTAGTCTACCTAAACCGAAAATAAGCGACAGTGTTTTCTTACCTTGAATGCCAAATCTTAGAGAATGATCACCTTAAGCAATTACTAATTTACACAATAAAA
>NZ_AKZL01000003.1:0-104753 GCF_000282755.1 Shewanella sp. POL2 | reverse complement strand
TTTGCTTGACTCTTGCTGAGAGTCATTATCGCGGCTTAGCTTGAATGCTCAATATCCAGCAGCTTTGCGCTTAGCCTTATCGCTCCAATCCATGGCTTCCTTGCCTTTTTATATATCACTTGTATGCCAATCAGCGATTAGTAACCGACGGCTTCGCTACCTGAATGACGGGGATCGGTGGCGCCAAATATCCCTTGGTCTGTCACCATAATGGATTGAGTGCTACCCATGGCCGATTGCACACTCACCTTATGGCCTTTGGCTTCGAGTAATGAAATGGTATCGCGGTTCAGGCTGGTCTCGACCCGCAGTTCATCGGGGAGCCATTGGTGATGTACCCGCGCAGCATTGCTGGCTTCGGCAATGTTTAAGCCGTGGTCAATTACGTTCATAATGATTTGCAGCGTGGTGGTAATGATGCGTGAACCGCCTGGGCTGCCCGTTACTAAGAAGGGTTTGCCGTCTTTCATCACTATGGTGGGGCTCATTGAACTTAATGGACGCTTGTTACCTTCTACCGCGTTGGCATCGCCACCGACTAAGCCATAACCGTTAGGGGTGCCTGGTTTTGCGGAAAAATCATCCATTTCGTTATTGAGTAAAATCCCCGTGCCTTTGGCGACTAAGCCCGAGCCGTAGCTGAAGTTTAAGGTATAAGTGTTGGACACCGCATTACCCCATTTATCGACCACCGAGAAGTGCGTGGTTTGGTCACTCTCATAGGGCGCTAGATTACCGGGTTTGATTTCTTCGCTTGGCGTTGTTTTGTTCAGGGCAATTTGGCTGGCAATTTTTTGGGCGTAGTCCTTATCCGTTAGTTGCTTGACGGGCACTTTATAAAAATCGGGATCGCCTAAGTATTCGCTGCGATCGGCGTAGGCATGCTTCATGATTTCAGCCATCACATGGATAGTTTGCGCCGTATTGTGACCGAATTTATCGATAGGGAATTGCTGCAACACATTAAGCATTTCAATAATATGCACACCACCTGAAGATGGCGGTGGCATCGAAACCACCTCATATCCTCGGTATTGACCACGAACGGGTTCACGCTCAACAGCTTTGTAGTGTTTTAGATCTTCTAAGGTCATGATACCGCCAGCTTCTTGCACGGCCTTAACCAGCTTTTCTGCGGTTTCACCTTCGTAGAACCCTTTGGTGCCTTTCTCGGCGATGAGTTGCAGGGAGTGGGCGAGTTCTGGCTGCTTTAAAATATCATCCACTTGGAAGTCGCTACCGTCGGCCTTATAGAAGATGGCTGCCGTGCTTGGCCATTGACTCATGCGGCGCTTTAAGCCTGCAAGGGATACAGCCAAATCTGGGCTAACGCTAATCCCTTCTTGTGCCATTTTGATGGCGGGCGCAGTGACCTGTGCCATGGTCATAGTGCCATATTTTTCAAGGGCTAAACTCATGCCCATTACGGTGCCAGGTACACCGACAGCAAGGCCATGTTCACGGCTTAATTTAGTCACCGCATCGCCATTCTCATCGAGGAAAATGTCTTTTTTCGCCTTTGATGGCGCCATTTCCCGATAATCGATAGCGATAGTTTTATTTTCTTTGGCCAGATGAACGAGCATAAAGCCACCGCCGCCAATATTGCCAGCACGGGGTAAGGTAACCGCTAAACTGAATGCCACCGCCACCGCAGCATCGACGGCATTACCGCCTTGTTTCAAGATTTCAACCCCTGTGCGACTGGCCAAGGTTTCTTGGCTGGCGACCATGCCATGTTTTGCCCATACGGGTTGTGCCGTGGCCATTTGGCTGAAAATCGAAGGCTCTTCAGCATGGAGAGTGGGCGAAGACAATAAAGGCAGTGCCATGGCGATGGCGAGAATTAGAGGTCTAAAAGGTACTGCGCGGTGCATATTCAATCCTGAATTTATTTTCATTATGACTATGCAATGTGCCGAGTATTAGGCTTAATTGCAACCTTGGATCTTGGCTTAGTGTGTTTAACGGATAAGAATTCAACTCATGAGACAACTGATTTTGGCCTTTGCCAGCGCGGTGCAGAGTATTGACGCCGATAATTGGGATAGCTTGATGGGGAGGGATAATCCCTTTGTCCGACATGCCTATTTACTGAGCTTAGAGGAGAGTTTGTCTGCCTGCGCCGCCACGGGGTGGCGTCCACATCATCTGTGTGTTTTCGACGCCACCGGCAGTGAATTTGCACAAGAATTAGCGCCTGATACTGTAATCATTAGTCCAAAAGATGCCGCAGATTTTATGACTTTACCGCTGCTAGCATTGATGCCGCTTTATCAAAAATCCCACTCCTATGGCGAATATGTGTTTGATTGGGCGTGGGCGCAGGCCTATGAGCGTCATGGCCTTGAATATTATCCTAAATTATTAAATGCCATACCGTTTACCCCAGTGCAAGGGCGGCGGATGGGGCTGTCGCCTACGCTTTTGGCAGAGGAGGCGCAGCAGCTAAGTCTTGCCGTATTGTCTTGTTTAAATGGGCAATTAGCGAATGCGGATACGCCTATGTCCTCTTGGCATAGTTTATTTGTCTCGTCTTCGCAGCAAGCACTATTTACTGAGGCATCGAATTACACCGCCCTTCGGCGTCTAAGCACTCAGTTTCATTGGCATAACCGTGGCTATAAAGATTTTGCAACCTTTTTAGCGGCGCTCACTTCCCGTAAGCGCAAAAATATCCTTAAGGAGCGCGCCCAATTACAGCCCTATGGTTTGCAATATGAGTTTGTTGCGGGAGCGGAGATTAGCAGTCAGCAATGGCAGCATTTTATTGAATGTTATCAACTAACCTACCTTAAACGATCCGGCCATCGCGGCTACTTAACCCCGACATTTTTTTACATGATCGCCGAGCGTTTGGCCGAACAGATTGTGCTGTTGGTGGTAAGTGATGCAAAAGGGCAGATGATTGCGGGCGCGCTGTATTTTACGGGCCGCAACGAGCAAGGGCAGACGTGCCTGTTTGGCCGTTACTGGGGCAGTATTGTCGAGCTTGAGGGATTGCACTTTGAGGCCTGTTATTATCAGGGCATCGAATATTGCATCGCCCATAACATTGGTCTATTTGATGCAGGCGCGCAGGGCGAACATAAAGTACTGCGAGGGTTCGAGCCTGTGGCGCTCTATTCCTACCACAATATTGCCCATCCTGAATTTAAGCGGGCGATTGCGCATTTTACCGATGAGGAAGCTGCGCAAATGGAAGTGTATATGCAGCAGATGCGTGAGGTATTGCCCTATAAAAAAGGCCAATAGCCACCATAAACGTAAAACATCGCGTCAACAAATCCGTTGGCGCGACGCGAATGATGCTATACAAAAAGTGATGTGCTAAGCACATATGACTCAAGACGGCATGTTTGATTAGCTCATCGCTAACCAGATCCCAACACCAATCATTAGGCTGCCGGCGATACGATTTAGCCAACGAATGTTATCGCCGCGACTTAAAAAGATCCGCAAACTTTTGCCACCACTAGCGTAGGCCAACATAGAAGTAAACTCTGTCACCATAATAATACTCAGTAGAGCAAGGAGTTGCGGCGCGACTTCGCGCTCGGCATTAATAAAGGGCGGCAGGAGCGACACCATAAACGCCCAACCCTTAGGGTTGGCAATGGCGGTAATAAAGCCCTGTGAAATTAAGGTAAAGTTACTGGCTCTTGGATTAGTGTCATCATCGCTGAGCATCGCCATCTTGCCTCGAGCACGCCACATCTGCACACCGATATAGCCTAAGTAAATGCCGCCCACCCATTTAAATATCTGAAAAACCTCAGGGTAGTTAAGCATAATGCTGGCCACGCCCATGACTGCCGCCGTAGCGACCAAGGCAACTCCCATAAGCTCGCCGAGCATCATCCACAGGGTGCGGCGCACACCAATGCTCATCCCGAGTGTCATGGCGAGTGTCATACACATACCCGGGGTGATAGAAACAAAAAAGAACGTCGGAATAAAAACAGCGAGTAAGGCAAAGTCTGGCATGGTCTAAGCGGTCTATATGAAATTAACTGGAACGCTAGTGTAATGAAAATGCTTAAGTTAGCCAACGTAGACAGGATGATGTTTCTTTTTCTATGGCTGAATGGGGTTACTTACCGCTAACTCTCTGTTTCGAATGAGGGAGGAGTAAGCCATCAGGATGATTACCAAGAGCTAAATAGCTGTTCCAAATAGTAGATCAAAGGAAGGGAACTCAGTCCTGTTTGAGCGATCTGATCTATCGCCAAACAAACCCACCACTCGCCGAGGACTGAGAATGGCCATCTTACCACCACTTTGTCGCGCAGAGCGCAAACAACTACAGAAATTGATCCATAAAACCAAGGATAAACACTTCGCTCGACGCCTTATCGCTATGCTGATGCTGCATCAAGGGCTGTCGATTACTGACGTTCATCATGCTACTGGTGCAGCACGCTCCAGTATTGGTCGTTGGTTAGGCTGGTATACCGAAAGCGGCGTTGATGGGCTTAAATCTCTGCCGCTGGGACGGCCGGCAAGCTTGCCCATAGACCCCATATTGCTCTGTCTATCTTTGCTTATTCAGCTATGCCCACAGGACTCTGGTTACCAACGTAGCCGCTGGAGCAGTGAACTGCTTGCCATGGTGATTAATGCACAGCTTAAGCTCAACATCGCTGCATCCACCGTCCGCCGATTACTACCTAAAGCAGGAATGGTCTGGCGCCGCTCGGCTCCGACATTGCGTATCAAAGACCCACACAAAGAGGAGAAAATGGCCGCGATAAATCAGGCACTTGAGCAGTGTTGCGTCGAGCATCCGGTTTTCTATGAAGATGAAGTAGACATCGACTTGAACCCAAAAATCGGGGCAGATTGGATGCCAAAAGGACAACAAAAACGCGTTGTCACCCCAGGCAACAACCGTAAGCATTACATAGCTGGAGCCCTGCATGCCAGCACCGGAAAAGTGCTTTATGTAAGCAGCGATAGCAAAGCGTCAGAGCTGTTTATTGCCATGTTGGAGAAGCTTAAGCGTCATTACCGCAAAGCCAAAACCATCACGCTCATCCTGGACAATTACATTATTCATAAGAGCCGTAAGACCGTAGCTTGGCTCAAGCATAATCCCAAATTCAGATTACTATTTCAGCCGGTATACTCGCCGTGGGTCAACAAGATAGAACGCTTATGGCTCGCACTGCATGAAACGGTAACCCGCAATCACGCTTGCAGGAACATACGGGAACTGCTTGGCATGGTATGGCATTTTATGGGAACCGTTTCCCCATTTCCTGGCAGTGGGCATGGCACGGCGAAAATGTAGCAGTATTCGGATCAGCTATTTAGTAGTCCAATTTACGAAAAGAACGGTTATGGCTTGTTTAAATAGGATTTCCTGTAAACAAGTCTCTTGTAATCGTATCGTTTAAAGATGAGCAGGCTATGCTCGCGTTTTTACATGTGATTAACCGTGAACCCAATTAGGCTGATATTGAAATAAGACTTTTAAAACAGTGCTTTTAAAATAATCAATTATGTTTAAATGAGCAATTGTGTAACTTCAGGTTCGCATTCGGTATCAATTAAATATACGCATTCTTGGCTAACAATATAATAACTGTATAACTGAGTGTAAATGTGTTTGCCTAGCTCACCATAACAATCAAGCCGGGTATTTTTTACCGACTTCCATATCGGCCATGGCAACCTAAAATATTCACTGCTTTTTGCGCTGATGTTTAGGTCTTCATCTAACGGAAAGGTAATATTACGATTACCAACATGACTCAAATAAGTCTGATAGCTTGATTCATCAACTACCTGTAATCCCGCAATGGTATCGAAATGGATTGTCATGGTCACAGAGTCTTGCTGCCAACTAAGTGTTAATGAAAGATTATCTAGTTGGCAATGAACTAGTGGATAGGGCTTTAGCGGAGTATTAAGTGGAAACCAAGGCTGATACATGGATTTTTCCTCATTTTTTGAATAGAAAGCAGCTGAATAGAAAGCAGCCTAAGCATTAAAGGTCATATTAAGTGTCATTGCAGTTTTATGGCCGCGAGATACGGTAAATTATGTTGATGTGATTTAGTGATTAATTTGCAGCATAACTTATTCAATTAAAAAATACCTTAAGAGATTATCTAATAATTTTTGAAACTAATATCAATAAAGCGTGACTTATCAAACTAAGAACTCAGGTTATGCTTGTTCACAATTCTATTTCTATAGTGAGTGAATACGATGATACAAGGATTTTCTACTGCTTATTTGTTTCAATTGTCTCTTATAACCAGTGCTATGTTATTAAGTCCGGCAAGCATGAGTGCGCAAGATGAGCCCATTAAAACGACTTCATTAGATAGCGCTACAACGTTTAGCTTGCAGAGTAATTTAACACCTAATGCCTCTATTCCGGCCGATTATTATTGGAATCAATTTGGTTGTTCGGGTGCCAATCTGGCTCCAAAGTTAACCTGGGAACACGCCCCAAAAGGTACTCAAAGTTTTGCGGTCACTTTTTATGATAAAGATGCCCCCACTGGTAGTGGTTTCTGGCATCGAGTAGTTTACAACATTCCATCACAAATCAATCAATTGGAAGGTGGGGTAAATGGAGGAACATTACCCGCTGAGGCGATTGAGGCCAATACGGATTTAGGTAAGCCAGGATTTTTTGGCCCTTGCCCACCTAAGGGACGTGAACACCGATATGTATGGACAGTGCATGCCTTGGATGTTGCGAAGTTACCGATTGACGCCAATGCTAGTCCCGCCTTAGTGGGTTTTTATCTATGGCAACATCGCCTAGCTGAAGCAAACTTGACTGTATTAGCGGGTTCAAAATAGGAGCAAGCTTATGAAATTTAATTCTTATCACCCCCTCATCGCTTCGCTCGTCATGTTAACAGGCCAAGCATTTATCTCACCTAACCTGATGGCTCAGCAAGCGGCAATACCACAGGCGCAACCTGAGGTTTATGCCACGCTTGATGGTGCTGTTGGCGGCATTAGTTTTACCTCAACCGATAGGCTTATCTTTAGTTATCACCCTTTTTATCAACCTAAAGTCAAGGTGGGTGAATTGTTGGCAGATGGCAAAGTAAACCCATTTCCTAATTCAGATTGGCAACAATGTCATGATCCTCAAGGAAAACCGAAAGATCCTAATACTTGTTTAAATTGGGTTTTAGGTTTGCGAACCGACGATCGGGACCGAGTATGGTTGCTCGATTCTGGCCAAGCTGAACCCAGAATTGAGCCTAAGTTGGTGGCATGGGATACCCGTAAAAATCAATTAGACCGGATTATTCCGTTGCCATTCCCTGTGTCTATTCCTGAATCGCAGCACAATGACTTTGTTATTTCAAACCGTCATCAAGCGATTGTGATTGCTGATGAAGGTATTGCAACGGGTCCTGTTGGTGATAAGGCTGCCTTAGTTGTCGTGGATTTAACCACGGGTAAGAGTCGGCGTGTATTACAGGGGGATACTAGCGTGATGCCTGATCTGAAGCGACCGCTGATTATTGATAGTACCAGTGCCAATCCAAAGCGTATTGACGTGTTTGTTGGCGCCGATGGTATTGCCTTAGACAATGCCCAACATTGGCTTTATTTTGCGCCGATGAATAAGGACAAAGTCTATCGTGTCGCGATGGCAGATCTACTTAACCCGGATCTCAGCCCGAAGGCGCTGTCCGCCAAGGTTGAAGAATACGCGGATAAGCCAAATAACGGCGGGTTAAGCATTGATTCAGTAGATAATCTTTATCTAACCGATGTGGGTGAGCGCGCTATCGGCATTATCCCTGCCACGGGTCGCCAATATCAAACCTATGTGCATGACGAGCGCATGGTGTGGCCTGATGGTGTGAGCTTTGGCAAAGAGGGCTACCTGTATACTGGCGCTGCCCAACTGCCGCTGTCCGCTGCATTAAACAATGGCAAAGCAGAAAATCGTCCACCATATTATATCTTCCGCTTTAAGCCATTAGCTGCCGGCGTTCCGGGTAACTAACTGTTAAAACCAGGAGTAAATCACATGAATATTGTTGGATTAGACCACTTTACGATCCGTACCCCGATATTGGCTGAAACGGTTCAGTTTTATCAAGTCATCCTTGGCTTAACGCAAGGTTGGCGGCCACGGTTTGGTTTTCCTGGTCATTGGCTTTATGCGCAAGAGAAACCTATTTTGCATTTAGTGGAAGTTGGCAGTCGAGCGTTAGATGCTTATTTGGGCGAGAGCAGTGCACTGTTTGGTTCGGGTCGGGTTGATCACCTTTCTTTTCGGGGGACGAATTTGGCCCAAATGCAGCAGCATCTATGCCGACAACAATGCCCATTTAGGGAGCGAATTGTCCCAGAGATTGGAGAGCATCAATTATTTATTGAAGATCCCAATGGCATTACGGTGGAAATGATTTTTCCCTATGCAAGAGATAACGCCATCGTGGGTGTCGCGATGGAAAGACTGGCAATTTTGCCTGAGGGATCAGCCTAAATGTCGCAAGGCGATCTCGCACGATAGCACAATTGATAACCGTGGGCGTGTTGCCTCATCTAGCTTGTTTTCCCTTGGAGCGATAGCAATGAACTTAATCGATGATCTTCAACAAAAACAATTATGTAATGACCAACATGCCCATCATCACACAATGCCAATTCGTTTAGGTGTAACGGATTTAAGCTTTCATCGGGTAACGGCGGCAGTTGTTGCCCAAGTAATGCGACGGATGGGCAAACAAGTTGAGCTAAGTTATGCCCTGCATGAGGCCAATTTTAATCGGCTCAAGCTTGGGCAGATAGATTTGCTTTGCTCGGCTTGGTTACCTCACAGTCATGGCGTGTATCGGCAGGAGGTTGAGACTCAAGCCGCAACGCGTGAATTAGGGCTACATTATGAGCCTTACGCACTTTGGGGTGTACCAGATTATGTGCCTGAAGATGCGGTTTCACGTATTGAAGACTTGCTTAAACCTGAGGTAAAACAACGGATGCGGCCGATTATTCAAGGTATTGGTGAGGGGGCAGGTATCACCCGTTTTTCTAAAAATATCATGGCGCAATATGGATTAACTGCGGCAGGTTATCAGTTTAGAACGGGTACTCAGGCCGATTGTGTGGCGGCATTTGAATCGGCAGTGTCAGTACGGGACTGGGTCATTGTGCCATTGTGGCATCCGCAATTTTTACACCATCAATATGGTATTCGTGATCTTCAGGACTCAAAAGGGTTACTCGGGGGAAAAGATAAAGCGGTTTTGCTGGCCCGTGAACGCGAGTTAGTGATTAATTTCTCGCCGGCGCAAATTCAAGTACTTGATAGCATAGTGTTATCGAATCAAATTGTTGCAGAACTCGATTATGCGGTTAATCGACAAGGAATGACGGAAGATGAGGCCGCTGCGAACTGGCTGGAAGCCAATCCTTCGCATTTGACGACGTGGTTAGCTCCGCTGCTTAATCCTACTAATACCTCTTCTTCGGAGATGACATTATGATGAACACTCCCGAATCGCGGTTAGTGGCTGCTGGGCTTGAATTACCTGAAGTTGCAGCGGCGCTTGGAAATTACGAACCTTATTCAATTGTTGGTAGCCAATTAATGACTTCGGGTCAGTTTCCCTATTTACAGGGAAAGCTTAAGTATCAAGGACAATTGGGCGCAGATCATACTGTTGGTGAAGGTTACGCGGCCTGTCGTCTTGCTACCCTAAATGCCATCGCGCAATTGAAACAGGCTTGTGGTGAGCTGTCGCGAATAAAACAAATTTACCGCTTAGAAGGGGTGCTAAATGTTCATCAATCTTGCTTTGAACATCCTAAAGCACTCGATGGCGCTTCGGATTTATTGCTCGAGATTTTCGGCGAAGCTGGGCGCCACAGTCGAATGATTTGGACTAACCCCGTCATGCCGTTAAACAGTTTATGTTTGGTCTATTTATTTGCCGAGTTACATGAGGATTCTCAACTCGCACAGCAGACGGCATAAACCTAACCCATGTTTGCGGTTAAAAAGCTTAGCGATAAAAATGCCGCTCGCAGTAAAGCGAGCGGCATCATTCAATCTATCTCGCTCACTGTTGTTACAGTACGCCGCGGCGCATTTGATCGCGTTCAATCGATTGGAACAGGGCTGTAAAGTTACCTTCACCAAAACCTAAGTTGTTCTTACGTTGAATGATTTCGATAAAAATTGGGCCGAACAGGTTCTTAGTGAAGATCTGCAATAAATAGCCTGATTCGTCACCATCCACCAGAATTTGGTGATGCTTGATACGTTCACGGTTTTCGGTCACTTGCGGGACTTTATCGAAAATGGTGTCGTAATATTCGGGAATAATATCCAAGCATTGAATCGAGCTACCTTCCATTGCATCCAGAGATTTAACGATATCGCGGCTTCTAAAGGCTAAGTGTTGTACACCTGGACCATTGTATTCCTTCAGGTATTCATCGATTTGGTTCTTATCGTTGCCTTTACCTTCGTTAATCGGAATACAGAAACTGCCATCGGGTGAACGCAGGGCGTAGGACACCAGTGCGGTTTGTACGCCGCTGATGTCGAAGTAACGTACTTCAGTAAACCCAAAGATGTTTTTGTAGAAGTTCGCCCAATGCTCCATGGTGCCTTTATAGACGTTATTGGTTAAGTGATCGACTTCGATAAAGCCTTTCTCTTGGGTGATGACTTGCTCGCTTAAGTCTTCAAAGTCAGTGGCATAGATATTGTTGTCGGCACCAAAGGTGTCGATAAAATAAATTAAGCTATCGCCAATACCATAAATCGCCGGATAGGGCAGATCTTTAGCCGAATCATCGGCCGCTTTGGCGCCGCGCTCCACCGCTACGCGGTGAGCAAAGCTTGCATCTTCCACACGCCAGCCCATAGAGCAAATAGCAGGACCGTGGGATTTGGCAAATTCTGCCGAAAACCCTTCGCGCTCCTTATTGAGCAGGAAGTTAATATCATTTTGTTTATAGTACAAAATATCTTTATTCTTGGCTTTTTTCAGCAGTGAAAAACCAAAATCGATAAACACTTTGTGCATAAAATCGCTGTCGGGGCTGGCGAATTCGGTAAATTCGATACCGAGTAGGCCCAATGGATTAAGTTCGCTTGCCATGATCTGTTCCTCTTGATTAATTCAACACGCAGTCACTCTTTTTGCCTTGTTTACGGTGGTGACTTACGGCTAGTTGCTTAGTTAATAAACCCTTCACTAGTTCTGCTGTGCAGATTTAGTTTTCTAGCCAGGAGCGGTTGTAGTCTTTACTCATGCAATTTTGCACATGTTCGGTTAGTTTCAGTGGGGCGAAGGTGTCCACCATCACTGCATATTCATAGGTTTCTTTTTTGCCAATCGAGGCTTCGGTGCGGCCGGGCTGCGGGCCGTGCGCTACGCCTTTTTGGTGTAGGGTAATGTAGCCAGCTTCAATCCCGGTACGGCTCATAAAGTCGCCATCGACGTAGTACAGCACTTCGTCACTATCAATGTTGTTGTGGTAGTAAGGCGCGGGGATGGCGCGCTCATGGAAGTCATAGGGGCGCGGCACAAAGTTACATACCACAAAGTTGTGGGCGGTAAACACTAAGTGATCTGACGGCGGCAAGTGAATTTTGCCAACTTTAGGCGCGTATTCGGTGATGTTAAATGCCCAGGGGTAAACACAACCGTCCCAACCTACAAGGTCAAAGGGATGCCATTCTAGCGTTGTAAGCTGGTACTTATCGCCAAATTTACACACCAGCGGGAAGGCGCCGCGTTCAACTACGGCAGCTTGCAATACTGGCGTGCGTAGATCGCGCTCACAGTAGGGCGCTGATTCAAGTAACTGGCCGTATTCATTACGGAAATGCTTAGGCACTTCCACCATTGAAAAGGCTTCAATCACGAATAAACGTACATTGTTGTAATCGTTAAATTTGAGCTGATGCGTAGTGCCGCGTGGGATCACTAAGTAGTCCCATTTTTTAATCTCTAGGGTGCCATATTCACTGTAGAGCGTGCCTTCACCTTCGTGTACAAACACTACTTCATCGGCGTAGGCATTACGGTAAAACTCCGGCGTGTCTTGGGTGACTTTTGCGGTGTAAAGTGCCACATCATTGTTATAAAAGATTTTGTTGCGGGCGCTAAAGAAGTTGCCTTCACGATCGGCTGTGCGCGAATCCAGTTTATAGTTTTGGACTAATGAATCTTCCCATTGGGCACCGTGACCGAGGTGGTAGGGCGCGACTTCCAATGCCTTCGTCGGCATATTGTGGTGATATTTATTCGAGTAAATATTGGAAAAACCATGGGTTGAAAACAGCTCCTCACGGTATAGCTCGCCGTTTTCCTTCTCAAATGCGATATGGCGCTTATGGGGTACTTGGCCTTGTTTCACATAAAATGGCATGGTGGATCCTTGAGTTTTATGCGCTGTGAGCTGTGCCTACAGCGCTTATTGTTATGTTGCAAGTTGCATTACTGTGATCTTCTTATCAATTTAGTTGCTTAGATGAACAAAAAAAGAATAATAAATCTGTCATCTCAATCTAAAAAATAGATGGTATTAACTACTTTACGCTTCGTAGCGATTGCGTGACATTTTTATTCGGCTAAGGAGTCCCCATGCGCATCGATATTGATGCTTTTAATGTGCTGCAAGTGCTGGTGGAAGAGGGTAGTTTTGCTAAGGCTGCCGAGCGTTTGCATAAGGCGCAATCGGCGGTGAGCTATCAGGTTAAAAAGCTAGAGGAACATTTAGGTGTGCAGCTTTTTAGCCGTGACCAATACCGAGCAGAGTTGACAAGTGAAGGGCGGGTGATCTTGGCTGAAGGTCAAAGATTGCTGCAACACCTTGCCAATATTGAACATCTAGCCAGTCGTTTTAGTGAAGGTTGGGAGCCAAAACTTGAGTTAGTGATCGATGGCGCCTTGCCGATGGAGCCGATTATGACGGCGCTGAAACGAATGGCTGAGCATCAAATCCCGACAAAAATTCAGCTTAATATGGAGTTTTTGGGCGGTGTGCAGCATAGATTCGAACGTGATAATGCGGATCTGATGTTGGTTAAAGACTACCGCACCGGCCCCTATTATCACCCACAGCCGCTGCCAGCGATTACTAGCGTACTGGTGACTAGCGCGTCACATCCGTTGGCACAATTAAACAAAATCAGTTTATCCGAGTTACAGCAGCACGTTGAGTTGACTATCGAAGATTCCTCTCCCAATAAAACCTATCGAGATGAGCTGCAATTCGGCGGCGATAAAGTGTTTTATCTTTCTGGTTTTATTATGAAAAAGAATGCGTTATTAAAAGGACTCGGCTTTGGCTGGCTGCCAGACTTTTTAGTGCAAGAGGAACTTTTGAGCGGTGAGTTGGTGGAGGTCGACTTTGTCGGTGGCAGTCGTTATACCTTTATCCCCCAATTAGTGTCGACTCTTGAGCGGCCCCTAGGGCGTGCGGGTAAGCTATTTACTGAGTTGATTTTAGAGGAATTTGCAAAAGCAGAGCAGTTTAACGGCGTTGGATTAGGATAAACCTCATATTACGAAATGATTTGAAACAACGAGAACAATAAAAGTAATCGCCTTTTGACATTTTATGTCATAAAGTGACTCACAGAAGTGGGCGATGTGGATGTAGTACGCCCAGTCAATAAGGACCGACAGAATAAAGGGGAATCGTATGTCTAGACGTTGTCATGAAGTGGATTATGAAATCATCGGCCACAGTATGCAGTTGGTTGAGGTAGAACTTGACCCCAACGAAACTGTGATTGCCGAAGCGGGGGCAATGAATTATCTGGAGCAGGATATTAGCTTCGAGGCCAAAATGGGCGATGGTTCAGAGCCGGATTCAGGCTTTTTTGGCAAATTAATGGGAGCGGGTAAGCGGGCGTTGACTGGTGAGAGCATCTTTATGACGCACTTTACTAACCTCGGGCATCAAAAACGCAAAGTCGCCTTTGCTGCGCCTTATCCCGGTACTATTTTAGCTATCGATCTCGCCCAATATGGTGGCGAGCTGATTTGCCAGAAAGACAGTTTTCTCGCTGCGGCCCTCGGAACTCGCGTTAGCATGAAGTTTAACCGCCGTTTAGGTACAGGCTTTTTTGGTGGTGAAGGTTTTATTCTGCAGAGCTTACAAGGCGATGGCATGGCGTTTATCCATGCGGGTGGCACGCTGATTAAAAAGGAACTGAAAGGTGAAACCTTAAGGGTCGATACCGGTTGTCTCGTCGGTTTTACCCCAGGCATTGACTATGATATTGAGCGCGCAGGCTCATTAAAATCGATGTTTTTTGGTGGCGAGGGGTTATTTTTAGCGACCTTAAAGGGCCATGGCACGGTATGGTTGCAGAGTCTGCCGTTCTCGCGTATGGCCGATCGCATTATTGCTCACGCCCCTTCTGCTGGCGGTAGCGACCGCGGTGAAGGTTCAGTCCTCGGCGGTCTTGGTCGTATGATTGATGGCCGTTAAGATATCGGTCAAATCGACATAAACTGCACACTCGAGTAATCGCGCTTTCTATTGGTCAGGCATCCCAAACTAGCTTATGGGATGCCTTTTATTGTCGTTTTTGGTTTGCTTAAGCGGTTTTTATTTGTGTTTAAGAGCTTGCTGAATGCGCCTTTCAACCTGTCTTGATATCAAATACATCATTAAATAACCTGTGCCTAAGGCCAAAATCACCGCCACAACATTTTCTGTATACAATCGATAAGCGTAGAAAGTACCAATCAGTACGACGATACCACTAAGGCGTATGAGTAGGCTTTGGGTAAAATAGCCATGGGCTTTGAGATTGGCTAACTGATAGCCATTAAGCATCATAAAGATAAAGAACATGGAGAAATGCATTAATACCGGAGCGGCTTTAAGGTATTGCTCAGGAAATAACCAAGCCACCAATGGCTTACTTGCGAATAACATCATCACGAAAAATATTCCGCTGACCCACAACGAAACCTTTGTCAGCCATGATTTGATTTGCTGAACCTCTTCAAAGCGTTTTTCTCGCACGCACACTGCGACTTCGGGTAGTACAAAACGGTAAATGGGGAAGACAAAAAGCAGGGTGAGGTATGTGATCATCGGCCGCACTACCACTTGGAAATCACCCAATTCGTCTATGCTGAAATAAGCAATAGTCAGTAGTACTGTAATGTAAATCATCAAGATACTGGCACCCGCTTCCATCGAGGCGGTCAGACTTTTCTTCATAAAATTGCGTAAATCCGTATCAAAATGCACCGCAGTTAAGGGCGGAGTGGCGATATCCTTGCGCCGTTTGAAGTACATATAGAAGGCAACGATGAGTGATGACAGTGTCATACTGTAAAAGAGTGATGCAATGGCAGTTTGTTGTAACCCATAAAAACAGAATAAAAAGCTGGTCACTTGCGCGAGTGGCTCTAACCAAGTGACTCGATTGGAGATGGCATATAGCCGATACATGGCAATTTGATTGGTAAAATAGACCTTGAGCCCCATACTCAAAATAATGCCAACCAATTGAAAATATTCTACATTAAGCTGGAGTTTGTGTTTGATATAAGGCAACACAACGCCCCACGCGAGCAGCACCATTGCGATTAAGCTGTAGCGGAATATATTAGTGATATCCACATCTTGCTTGGTTTGAGAGTAGGTTACTACCATAGAAGAGCGAAACCCTGTCATCAGGATCAGCGATAACGAAATGATATCGATAACAGTGTGATAGAGTGCAAGATCGGCTTTGACTACCCATTGTGCTAACCAAAGTTTAAATAGAAAACCCACGACAATACTGGCCAGCGATGCCCAAAAACCTGTAACAATCGCTTGCTTAACCCGTTGAAGTGAAGTTTGTTCCATATTCAAAATCCAGCGTTAGTTTGCGATCATTATGTGGATGGAATGCATGCAATTCGGCTTATGCTTCAAGCGCATCATCCCATTAGATTGGTGACACAATGGCTTTTTTGATGCTTGTTTTATTGAGTTGAAGCTGTGTTGTACGCGAAGGTTTTAAGATGCTTAGCATCGATACGGCTTCAGTTATTGCACGCCACGGCAGCCGTTTCATCTTATATTTATGCGCAGCTTCATAGTTGCAGAGTCTAACATCCTACCGATTTTCGACCAAACAGCAGAGCGTAAAGATATGATAAATATCAGCATGTTGCTTAGATGTAACACTTGTTATTAATGTGCCGATAACGATGTAGTTATCGGAATCAACTTAAGGTGAGATAAAAGCATTGGCTAAAATGTTGGCACTCTCAAAAATAGTTGAGCTTGCCAACGAATGATCTGCACTAATCAGTAATGATATTGACGATATCGAGGATCTTGCGACTCTTTTCATCCAATTTAATAATTGCACCCTCGACTTGGATACTGATCCTTCCCTCTCTATCTAAGGGCACAACAATACGTCCGCGGTCATAAATATCGTAATCTAAGATATCACCACGGTGCAGTTTTTTCTGCCAACCTGGAGGGAGAGGCTGACCCTTATCTACTTTCTTCTGTAGGCCAGGAGGTAAGCCAGTATCTCTCTTGTCATGTTCAGGTTTCGCCAAAGTGACCGACGGGGCTAGCAGACTGAGCACGACCCCACCCATTAGTGTTGCAGTTAATTTATTCATACTCACTTCCTTGGGTATTGCATTGTTAGGGCCAATCTAGCTTAGCTTAAATAAACTTTAGCTGAATATATGTCATTAACATCTGAGCATCAGTACGGCTTGCCATTGCTCGGCGGTAACGGGTTGAATACTTAGCCGTGAGCCTTTCGATACTAGGTACATATCAGCTAACTGCGGCAAGCTTTTAATTAAGCTGAGAGGAATGATTTCTTTGAATTGTTCCACAAAGCGAATATCGACCCTTAGCCATCTTGGGTTGCTAGGATCTGACTTAGGATCAAAATACTTTGATTCTGGATCAAAGGCCGTACTATCCGGGTAGGCGTTCGTTACCACTTCAGCAATGCCGACAATACCAGGTACTTTGCAGCTTGAATGATAGAAGAAGACCTGATCGCCTATTTGCATGGCATCGCGCATAAAGTTACGTGCTTGGTAGTTACGGATCCCAAACCAAGCTTCGGTTTGATTAGGCCTTGCTTTAAGATCTTCGATACTAAATTCGTCGGGTTCCGATTTCATAAGCCAGTAATTCATTTTGTGTCCTTTTACTGAAATAACAGTCTTATCGCGTTAATTCCTTGAGTTTATCTTAGTTTTTACTGACCTCCCAGTTAACTGTATTGATGGCTGCGTATTTTGAACCGTTAAGTCAGTGTTCAGTTAACACCGCTTACCCTGTCATCACTATCGAGTCTGGTATGACTGATGCTGCAATTGCAGCAATGCAATATCACAACTCAATACAAGCAAAGTTGACGAGTTTAGGTTAAGCCCAAGCGAATTTTTCAATCCCTGACTTATAAACAAGAGTAATGTTGAAATCAGTGAGGTGTGCTATGGAAGCTTCAACAATGACGACAGACTGTGGTTTATACACTAAATATCTTAAGGATTTCACCGCAGGTGATGCGAGTTTACACCGTGATCGCATGTTGGAATTTATTAGCGATTTAACCGCTCAGGGCTGGTTACTTGCTAATTTTACTTGGGATTATTGTTATAATAACAGTTACTTGGTGGATAAGCCCGCTTATATCCGTGATGCCAGTGTGGCCCAATGTCGCCTATTATTGACCGCAATGACACGTTTAGAGGTTTTTAGCCCAGGGGTGTTAGAGAATATGCGCCGCCAAGGAGTGCTACTGGCGATTATGGAGCGTCTGCAGTGTCTAGAGGGACCAACATCCAATAACCAGGATGCATTTATGAGCCGTTAATCGGGTTTTAGGGAAAGGGAGTGACCTTACTCTTTAGTCTAATACTGGATTTTTTTACTTGTGACATGTTCCGTGGATTGGTTAGTTTTGACCACGCTAACCATAATAAAAAGCACGGAGGCCTTAATGTCTGCTTCAAAGACTCAAGCAACAAATCAACCCACTAGTCCACTTAAATATAGTGAGTTTCGGGGAGCTAACGCCCCAAAACTTGTTGAAAAAACCATAGGACAATACCTTAACGATATTGCTAACACCTATCCCGAACAGTTAGCCGTTGTCGTTAACCATCAAAATATTCGCTGGAATTACCGTCAATATCTTGCACAAATCGACGCGCTTGCAACAGGTTTACTCAAATTAGGCATAGGTCCAGGGGACCGCGTCGGTATTTGGTCACCCAATAATATTGAGTGGTGTTTAACCCAATTTGCTACTGCCAAAATTGGCGCCATCATGGTGTGTATTAACCCCGCTTATCGCCCTGAAGAATTACAATATGCCTTGACTAATGTGGGTTGTCGCGCGGTGATCTGCGCTGATAAATTCAAGTCCAGCAACTACTTGCAGATGCTCTACGAGCTTGCGCCTGAACTTAAGCAGTGCGCTGCGGGTCAATTGCAGGCTAAGGCATTACCAGAGTTGCAATTTGTGATCCGCATGGGAGCTGAAAAGTCTCCCGGCATGTTGAACTTCGATGACTTATTAGTCGAGGTGAGCGAAGATGATAAAGCAATGCTTGCGCGTATTGCCAATGAACTCACCCCCTATGATGCGATTAATATCCAATTTACCTCTGGCACAACGGGTAGCCCAAAGGGGGCGACCTTATCGCACCATAACATCTTGAATAACGGTTATTTAGTGGCCGAGGCAATGAGGTTTACCTGTGATGATAAGCTCTGTATCCCCGTACCTTTGTACCATTGTTTTGGTATGGTGCTAGGTAATCTCGTTTGCTTGGCTAAGGGCGCAGCAGCTATATTCCCGGGGGATTCTTTCGATCCTCTCACGACCTTAGAAGTGATTGAGCGTGAGCGCTGCACCGCACTGCACGGTGTTCCCACCATGTTTATTGCCGAGTTAGAACATCCTGAATTTAAACGTTTTGATCTCAGTTCGTTGCGTACGGGCGTGATGGCGGGGGCGACTTGTCCTGAAGAGGTTATGCGTCGTGTACAGCAGTTGATGTACATGCAGGAGGTGTTAATCGGCTATGGCCAAACCGAGTGCAGTCCGTTAAATCACATTACTGAAATCGATTCTCCAGTGGAGAAGCGTGTTCTCACCGTTGGTCGGGCGTTACCCCATACTGAAGTGAAAATTGTCAATGAGTTTGGCGAAGTGCTGCCGATTAATCAGCCCGGTGAAGTCTGTAGCCGAGGATATTGCATCATGCAATGTTATTGGAATGATCCTGAAAAAACCGCCGCCACAATTGACAGTGAAGGTTGGTTACATTCGGGCGATATTGGCCAAATGGATGAGCAAGGTTACGTGCAAATTGTGGGGCGGATTAAGGATATGATTATTCGCGGGGGCGAGAATATCTATCCCCGAGAAATTGAAGAAAAACTCTATACCCACAAAGATGTGCAGGATGCCGCGGTGTTTGGCGTCCACAGTGATAAATATGGTGAGGAAGTCTGTGCGTGGATTAAAGTCCGCTCAGGGGCGTCGATTACTGAGGAGGATATTCGTCATTTCCTTACCGAAAAGTTCGCCTATTTTAAAGTGCCACGTTATATCAAATTTGTGGACCAATACCCGATGACCGTTACGGGTAAAATCCAAAAATTTAAAATGCGCGAGCTGATGTATCAAGAGCTGTACGAAGATATTAATGCCTAAAAGGCATAAACTTTCAAACCGACCCAAGCCCGAACGCTTGGGTTTATTTTTATATGGCCATCTGTGCTTAAGGAAAACATTGTCGCATGACCATCAGGTTTTCCTTCAGTCTTCCCCTTGTCGTAAAGATGTCGTTTTTGGCGGCGATAGTTCTGCCTACTCCGAGCATTGCTGTCTTAGCGTGGTTCTACAAGGCTAAACAGATAACAAATATTCGCTGTACCTATAGGTATGGCTGATTATACTGAATAGAGTTAAACCGATGAGCTATTTGTTTTTTTAGCGATTAATAGATGAGTCTTTGATGGAGGCATTATGATCCGCTGGTGCCCACTGATGTTTAGTTGCCTATTAACCGTGGCAAATACGACATTTGCAGACACGCTGAAGCTAACGTCATTACTTTGGCCGCCGTATTCCGGCTATCAACTCCAGCACCAAGGCGCGAGTGTTGCGGTGGCTAAGGCGGCGTTTGAGCAAATGGAACAACAACTTATCGTGGATTTTTACCCTTGGAGCCGCGCGATTAAATTAGCCGTTATGCCGGGCTCTGACTACATTGGCTATTTTCCAGAATATTATTTTGAAACCGATAAGTTTATTTTTTCTAAACCGATTGGTATTGGCCCATTAGGTATTGTTGAGCCAAAATCCCGTCCCATTAGTTGGCATCATTTAGCCGATTTGAATCGTTATACTTTAGGTATTGTGCAGGATTATGTGAATACCGACTCGCTGGATGTAATGATTGCTTCAGGGAGTCAACCTGTTGAAGCGGCAACATCCGATGAGCAAAATATCAAAAAGGTGGCGGCTGGTCGTATTGACGGCGCTGTGATTGATATTAATGTGCTGCATTATCTACTTAAACAACCCCACCTTCAGCCGCTCGCAGATAAGTTACAGGTCAATCGACAACTGATTGCCAATAAACAACTTTATGTCGCGTTTCGTAATACAGAAGAGGGGCGGCGTTGGCGGGATATTTTTGATCAAGGTTTAGCGAAGCTCGATATTGATAGCATTATGGGCGATTTGTTATTTCAACAAGAAGCCTTAAGTCAGTAATGCTATTTTGCACATAACCAAAGCTGTGAGAAGGCAAGTTTTTCATCATTTTGTCTAACACCGCGAGTAATCAGTTGTGGGCGGCATTTCATTATCACTGCTCAGCATGTTTGTGTGTGCCAGTAAGTATTTTGTCGGGTGATCGCGATGGGTTAGTCAAGATCCAAACCAGCAGGGTATTGGTACAATATTTTAAGGTCGACTTAGTTGTGTTGGCCTATTGTGGTTATGACATCACCATAGATGCGTCAGCTAAACTGGCGCATTATCTCTTTGAAATCATCTGCTCACCGGAGCAGGATGCGGGTGATCAGTTTGCTGATAGCACTGATTTACTCAATGAATAGCAGAATTAGTGCAATCGCTGCCGAACTATGCATCAGCACTACCCACCTATGCTGAGTAGTGCTGAGTAATATGCCTTACACCTTGACGATCATGGTTATTACGCTTTCGCTACTATGGTTTGCCCAATCGGCGTTAGGCTTAACAGCGCCAGCTTAAGATGTTGGATCCCGAAAGGGATACCGATAATCGTCACAAAGCAGGCAAGAGCATGGGCCAAATGACCAATAGCCAACCAAATCCCAAACAGTAAGAACCAAATGATATTGCCCACCATGCCAAAGGCACCTGTTCCTAAATCTTCACGGCCAGTTAAATGACGGCGATTCATTTGTTCTTGTCCAAAGGGCCAGAAGGTCAATTCACCAATCACAAAGCAGGCGCGACCAAAGGGAATACCGATAATACTGATAAAACACAAAATCCCCGCAAGCCACCAGGCTAGGCCCATCACAAATCCACCAAGGACAAACCAAGCAATATTGAAAATTAACCGTAGTAATGACATTGAAAACTCCTTATCGAATCCAAAATCTGTGCGACAGAAACAACATCCACACTCGAAATTATTAATTGATGCTTAAATGTCATAAGCGAGAATTATGCCAAAATATTTTTCATTAATAATCAATGGCATATTATAGTTTATACCTCTACGGATTGTGAGTTAAGCTAATATTTCGTGAATTTCCTTAATTCTTAGGAAGAATTTAGCCAAGCCCGCGTTACACTAAACACCTTATCTTCCCTTGAGTAAATAAATGCTAGCTAATAGTCCCGTCGAATCATTTTCTTTTGCAGGTAGAGAGATCTTTCTTAAAAGAGATGATCTATTACATCCTGCTTTTAGTGGTAATAAGGCGCGTAAGTTTGCCTATTTTCTAGACCATGATTTTGCTGGTGTGACTAAGGTGATTGGTCATGGCTCCGCGCAGGCTAATTCACTGTATTCGCTGTCGGCGCTCGCCAAACTCAAAGGCTGGCAGTGTGATTTTTATGTGGACCATATTGCTAGCCACGTACTGACTTTACCGACAGGGAACTATGCCGCAGCTATCGCCAATGGCACACAGGTTATTGATTTATCAAGCCTGATAGCAGTTAATCCTTTTCTTCAACCTGAGTCTAAGTGGACTTGTCATGACTACATTGAGCATCAAGTTTTGGCTGCTGAGCCTGACGCTTTATTTATTCCGGAAGGCGGGCGCTGTCAGTATGCGGAGTATGGTGTCAGTCTGTTAGCCGTTGAAATTGAGACTTGGGCAATGCAACAGGGACTGACTGAACTGAAAGTGTTTTTACCTGCGGGAACGGGAACCACGGCATTATTTTTAAACCAATATTTTGTGCGTAAGCAAAGTCACATTCGAGTGCTTACCTGCGCGGTTGTCGGTGGCGATGAGTATTTAGCGCAGCAGTTTTATGAGTTAAATCCTAACGCTGCTGAGCATCCACAGATTTTGAATGTGGGGAAGAAATACCACTTTGGTAAACTCTATCCTGAGTTTTATGCCATGTGGCAGCGGATTTGCGCCTCAGGTATTCAATTTGAATTACTCTACGATCCCTTAGGTTTTATGGTGTTAGAAAAATATTTACCGCAGTGGGGCACAAGCCCTGTGATGTATATCCATCAAGGTGGTTTGCTTGGAAATGAAACCATGTTGCCACGTTATTTGCGTAAATTTGGTAAAAGTCGTACGACCCTATAGAGCAGATGATTTACTTAGTGACGCTAAGACATAATATGTTTGAAGCGACGTAATCTCTAAGTTAAGCTTACGACGTCAAACGATGGAAAATACTCATGACTGAAGCGGAATATCTCGCCAATTACGATCCTAAGGCTTTTAAGGCTCAGCTACTGACGGTTGATGCCGTATTATTTACCTATCATGATCAGCAACTTAAAGTACTCTTAGTACAACGCTCAAATCATCCCTTTTTAGGTTTTTGGGGATTACCCGGAGGATTTATCGATGAACATTCCGATCAATCCCTAGAGGAAGCGGTGTTACGCAAATTGCAGGAAAAAACGGCGGTAGTGCCACCTTATATTGAGCAGCTTTGCACTGTCGGTAATAGTCACCGCGACGTGAGAGGCTGGTCGGTGACCGTGTGTTATACCGCGTTGATGAGTTATCAAGCCTGCGAAACCCAGATTGATTCAGTGAGTGATGTTAAGTGGTGGCCATTAGAGGATGTGTTACAGATGCCCTTGGCGTTTGATCATCTGCAATTAATTGAGCAAGCGCGGGAACGTTTAACTCAGAAAGCCTTATATTCTTTAGTGCCAGGCTTTGCGCTGGCTGAACCTTTTACCTTGCCAGAGCTGCAACATGTGCATGAAGTATTACTGGGTAAGCCTATCCAAGGTAAATCGTTCCGTCGACGGGTTGAGCAGGCCGATTTATTGATTGATACGGGCTTAAAACGTACTGAACGTGGCCGTCCAGCCAATTTATACCGTTTGAAGTCGGATACGGCATCGTATCGATTCTTAAGAAATCTAGAATGTTAGTCAAAGTGTTTGCCGCTTAAAGTGGTTGCCCATAGCAATAATAGTGACAGATTATACGGTACATACAGTTAGCTTGAGTTATCAGGGTTTATGTAGCCGTCGATGTTGTCGTAATACGTCCATTCTTTACTTTTCGATATCCATTTCCCCATTATCATAGCTAAATTGCACTTAGTGTCTTAAGGACAATATATGCAATTTAGGTATATTCCTTAGTATTATCCGATAAAAAATAGTCTAAAAATCAACTTTACATATTAGTGTCTATAAGACACTATTGCTTGCAGACAACAAGATTGCTGTATATCACAGCGATCTTGCACAGACAGGAGGTGAATATGTCTCTAGGTATTCAAATGCATCAAGGCACAGTTAACTCACCACATCAGCAAGCTGATTTTTATCGACTTCCCGCCGCTAGCGATGAGGCTAATTACCGTTTATTTCAATTTGGTGCGGGGGAGAATCATGTTCAACTGCGGGTTCCTCCAGCGAAACGCGTCACAGTTTTTTTCGGTTATCGTGGCGATCAATCCATCATGCAACTCTTATTGTTAACTGATGCATTACGCCGCAGCGGTGCAGAGCAGATCGATCTGTTACTGCCTTATATGCCGGGCGCCCGCCAAGATAGAGTCTGTAATGTGGGCGAGGCCTTATCGGTAAAAGTCTATGCCAGCCTGATTAATCAGCAGCAATATGCTTCAGTCAGTATTTTTGACCCGCACAGCGATGTCACCGCGGCATTATTAGACCGAGTGCAAGTTATTGACAACCACAGCTTTGTCGCCGCGATTGCAGCTCAATTGACCGGTGATCTAGTGTTAGTTTCGCCTGATGCGGGGGCGAATAAGAAAGTATTCGGCTTAGCTAAGGCGTTACAGGGAATGCCGGTGATCAGGGCCGATAAACATCGTGATGTGGTCAATGGTCATATTATCGCTACTGAAGTGTTTTGTGATGATTTATCGGGTAAAACCTGCTTAATCGTCGATGATATTTGTGCTGGTGGCAGAACCTTTATCGAACTTGCCATCAAGTTAAAGCAAAAAGGGGCCCAAAGCGTCATTTTGATCGTGTCACATTATGAAGATAAGGCCTGCGAATCGGCTCTGCGTGAGGCGGGCATAGAC
The DNA here is from genome assembly GCF_000282755.1 of Shewanella sp. POL2. Classification (NCBI taxonomy): domain Bacteria; kingdom Pseudomonadati; phylum Pseudomonadota; class Gammaproteobacteria; order Alteromonadales; family Shewanellaceae; genus Shewanella; species Shewanella sp. POL2. The sequence goes on along the minus strand of NZ_AKZL01000003.1, from coordinate 80,005 downwards.
AGATTATTTTGTACCGATAGTTTAGGTGTCCCCACACATATTTCGAGCGAGTTCTGTCATTGCCACGCTGTTTTGCGTTTTATGAATCATTAAGGAAAATATGATGTACTTGAATCCCGTTACCGCCATTGATGGCTACAAAGTCGACCACCGTCGTCAATATCCTGATAATACTCAAGTGATTTTTAGTAACTTGACCGCCCGTAAATCCCGTCGTGGTTATACTGAGCAGATGGTATTTTTTGGTCTGCAATATTTTATCAAGCATTACTTAATTGACAGTTGGAACCGTGATTTCTTTCAACAGCCCAAAGAGCAAGTGATTCGCCAATTCTCCCGCCGCATTAATAACTATCTTGGACCAAATAATGTGGGTACTCAGCATATTGAGGCGTTACATGATTTAGGCTATTTACCCATTAAAATCATGGCATTGCCGGAAGGTTCAGTATATCCCTTAAAAGTGCCTTGCTTGGTTTTGTACAATACCGATGAGCGGTTCTTTTGGTTGACTAATTATCTCGAAACCATTCTTTCAGCCAATGTGTGGGGAATGTGTACTAGCGCCACTACCGCGCTGCAATACCGCAAAATATTTGAGACTTACGCGCTAGAAACCGATGGCAACATAGGTTTTGTTGATTGGCAGGGCCACGATTTTAGTTTCCGCGGCATGTATGGCGTAGAGGCTGCGGTAATGAGCGGCGCCGCCCATCTACTCAGTTTTACGGGCACAGATACCATTCCCGCGATTGATTTTCTTGAACAATATTATCTTGCAGACAGTGATAAGGAACTCGTTGGCGGCAGTGTGGCCGCAACGGAGCACAGTGTGATGTGTGCGGGTGGCATGGAGAATGAGTTAGAGACGTTCCGCCGTTTGATTGAAGATATTTATCCTAGCGGCATTGTCAGTATCGTTTCTGATTCTTGGGATTTTTGGCAGGTGATGACAGAGTTCACCGTTGCCTTAAAAGACCGTATTCTTACCCGTGAGGGCAAAGTGGTGTTTAGGCCTGATACGGGTTGTCCGGTGAAGATCATTTGTGGCGATCCACAAGCAGCTGTGGGGAGTCCTGAGTATAAAGGCGCTATCGAGTGTTTGTGGGATGTCTTTGGGGGCAGCACAACTGCCAAAGGTTACAAATTACTCGATAGCCATGTCGGACTGATTTATGGCGATTCAATCACCATTGAACGGGCTGAAGCCATTTGCGCCGGTTTGAAGGCTAAAGGTTTTGCATCAACCAATATTGTGTTTGGAATTGGCAGTTTTACCTATCAACACGTGACCCGAGATACTGACGGGTACGCGGTGAAAGCAACCTTTGCGAAAGTGGATGGTAAAGACAGAGAAATATTTAAAGATCCTAAAACCGATGATGGCACTAAAAAATCCGCTAAGGGATTAGTGGCGGTATTTAAAGATGCGCAAGGTCAATTTTATCTTAAAGATCAAGCAAGCTGGCAAGATGTTAACCATTGCGAATTTGTCCCCGTATTTGCCGATGGTGAATTATTAACTGAATATTCTTTGGCAGATATTCGCGCAAGATTGGCAGCGTCTCGTTGTTAACGATGTAAATCCCTTTCTACAATGAGATAGAAATTAGGCTGGCAATGCGGTTTTTATGTGAATACGCTTGCCAGTCAACTTAAATCATACTGGCTGTCATGACGGCTGTTATTGCTAAATGCGCGAGTCACATAATAAAACGGTGAGAACAAAAGGCTAAGAGACTAGCTGGTTTCGTTTAAGAATTTTATAGGTGCGACGGCCAATGTTTTCGAGGTTTTTTAAATCTTTTAGGCTGGGTACCGCATCGGAATATTGCCAATAGCGGATTTCTGCATCGAGCATTTCAAGCATTTTTTTCGAACAACCTAAACATTCGCCTTGGCACATTTGTGCTTCATCTAAATTCAGCGGAATTGTTTGCTGGATTTGCGCGATAAGCTGTTGCATAGCGGTTTTGGTATTCGGTTTTGACATAAAAATACTTCACAGTCAGAAAGTGTGAACATATTAGCAGAAGCAAAATTGATAGAATTGATCTAGATTAATACACATTTGGTTCAGCGTGTATCCATGTGAGCTAGATACTGGCTGAACCAAACGAGTTCGTCATATCGACGTGAAGGGATAGCAAATCGTGATATTTGGCTATCGATAAAGGCGAGTTGATTTCGGTATGGCGAGGAAAATGGGACCGAATAAACCAACATGCCATTATATGTACTCGATGAGTACTTAATTCAGACTTATTTATTTGACGACAAAAGCCATTTCATAAAGTTTAAGGCTTCGGTACGTTTTGAAAACGTCTGCCTGTTTTTACCTTGTCTATCGGTAAAAGCAATTGAAGTTTTGTTGACTGAAATTGAATCTACAGGGAAGTTCACTGTGATTTCATGTCCGTTAATTTTGTATGACATAGGCCACACTCCTTTTAATTAAATTCACCCTTAGGTGAGCAAGTAATAACGATAAAATATCCTTAGCATAATTGCGAAAGATGATACTAATGAGTCTTGAGGTTACCCATTCCACCATAATTAATCAAGAGATGCTGTATTGATAACTAATGCAAATCAGCGATTGTGTCAATGGAATATCCCAATTAGACCAGTTAAACATAGTCAAGTGACAGTACTATGACATTGGCCGAATTAAAGAGTTCACTTTTTTGAGTTAATGTTGAAAATCACTAACTCATTATTTTTGCAGGACTTACTTGTAGTAGGCTTTCTTTGTGAGGATCAAGTTTGATACAAGTCAAACTGATATAAAAAGGGTAACAACAAGATACTTCTCAAAACGTGGTGCAGTATAACAGTAAATTACCCGCTGGCAAGTGTAATTTTTGCTCAGCGAGTAATGTTTTTATATTGTTTCTTTTGTTGCTATTTTGTGGGTTGGTTTTTAGCTATTTTTCACTATTCGATGCATAACTGACTTTAGTAAATCAGCTCACCAATAGGGTTTAATAATTTGCTTAATCCCTTAGTGAAATAGAGCGGTGCGTCCAACACTGTGTAACATAAACATCCCGTTTGAGTTGTGGGAGAATGCTGTGTATTACCATCTAAGATAATAAAGTCGCCAGGAACATAATTACCTGATGAGTCCGAAAATTCGCCCGCCAATAATAACGTCAACTCAATCCCTTTATGGGTATGCTGTGGGATTTCACCTAGCGCTTCAATATGCAATAAACTGGCGCGAGTATTTTTTTCATCTAGGTCGAATCGCATCCGACTGACTTTACCAATTTGTTGCCATGGCTGTGCAATATGCTGCCGAAACACCCTAGGCAGTTCGTAGCGGATATTTTTATGGTTAACACTCACTGAGGATTCTATGTAAGGTTCATGCATAGTGCTTTCGGGAAGCGCCATAATGTTCGATAACATTTGTTGCCAGGGATCATTATCGACGACATCAATCTCATTTGACGCGTTGTGTTGAACCGTATTATCACTGGGGGAAACAAAAGCGAGTTTGGCCGCTTCTTCAGTCAATTTAGCTACTTGAGTTTGGCATTCTTGACATAAGGCACAATGCGCAGCAACAGCGATAGACATCGACAAAGGTAGCTGACCTTGAGCATGGGCCTGAAGTAATTCTGCATGGGGGTGATGTTTAATCATGTTGTGTCTCCAAAAAGCTTTTAAGCTTTTCTAACCCCAATCTGAGTCGCGATTTAATGGTGCCAATGGGGACTTTTAAGGCATCAGCCAATTCTTGCTGGGTGAGTTCTTGCATATAAATGCCTTGTACTACTTGACGTTGAGCAAGGGGCAGGGCATCTAAATGAGCGAGTAACTTGGCGGTCAATTTATGGTCAGGGTTGTTATCTTGGCTAACCGCAACGTCATACAGTGGCCAGATATCATCGCCAAATGCATCTTCACGATTGTGCTGTACTCGTCTAAGCATATCGAAGCATTGGTTACGCATAATGGTAAATACCCATGTTGCGACAGAACCTTTATCTGCATTGTATAAATGAGATTTAGTCCAAACGATGGTCATCGTTTCTTGAACTAAATCCATGGCGAGGCCTTGTTGATTTAATCGTTGCAGACCAAATGCCCGAATTTTGGGCATAAAGTGACTGAACAAATAGCCAAATGCCGCTTTGTCCCGTTGATTAGCAACTTTGATGATGGCGCTCACTAAGGGATCTGCATCCGTTTTATGCTCATCGGCAATCAAATTATGGTTATCGGTTTCCATAGCTATTTCGATAGGGGGCGATAACTGCCTATCATAGCGATTTTGCGCTGAATGTGATTGAAAATTTTCCATTATTGAGCTCTTCATTTAAGGTTCAATCCCGTTCGAACATGGCTTCAAATCCTGCTTCGCTGTCAATGTTCGATAAGCATGCACACCAATACGCAGTGCCCTAGAAATTGGATCACTGAAAATTATTTTATAACGGTTCTTAATAAATCCAGTGTGAGCTGGTGGTCGAGCGCATTAATGCAGGTGTACTTTTCGGCTGAACGTATGGGTAAAATTTCAAGCCAGCGTTGGCAAACCCATGCAATATCATCAAATTGTGCCGCTTGATATTGTTGTAAGTGCTTTGGGTACTCTTTCAGAATATTTTGCAGCATATCACTGAGATAACGCTCATTTTTTTGAATCTTTGCCGCTGGCCAGTTATCGATTAGACTGATTTGCGCGCGCTTTAAACCATCGGACTCCACATTGATGTCGCCGAGAGTAAATCGTTGTTTCCCTTCAATGCTGACACCTAACATGCCATCAGGTAAGGTCTCAAAGTCAATGATATGCACTAGAGTACCAATTGGATAAAGCGTGCTATTTTCCTCTGAGGTCATACACAGGCCAAAACCATCGCCTGATTTAAGTGATTCAGCCACCAAACGTTTATATCGAGGTTCAAAAATTCGTAATTGAGTATATCCCTCAGGTAATAAACAGATGGGTAATGGAAAAAGAGGTAATTTCATAGTGGCCTCGGGTGAACTTAAGTTTCTATCATTACGTACCATCATCAGAATTTGATCAGTGTTTCAAGCAACAGCCTACTCATTTAAGGGGATATGATGAAGTTAAATCCATTCGAGAAAAAGCTGGTTCAGCATCCGCTGCGTTTTTGGTTGCAAAACCATATTGAAGCACCATTATTGACCTCAATGATGCCTAAACCGCTTGTGTATATTCAACAGGCGCTCGAAATTGGTTGTGGTTTTGGCAATGGTATTCATTTGATCCGTGAGCATTTTGGTGCCGAGCATGTTACCGCGGTGGATCTGGACCCTGAGATGGTGAGTGCTGCTAAGGCCCGCTGGCAGTCTTCAGCCCATGGGCTCGAACAGCTCGACTTTAGTGTTGCCGATGCAACCGCATTACCTTTTAAGGATGCACAGTTTGACATCGTGTTTAATTTTGCGGTGTTCCACCATATTCCTGACTGGCAATCCGCGATTGTTGAGGTTGCCAGGGTATTAAAGCCGAACGGGTATTTTGTGATAGAAGATCTTTACCGTGCCGCGATTTGTAATCCACTGAGTCGCCGGTTGTTTGAGCATCCGCAGCAGAATCGATTTGACCATCAGCAATTATTGCATATGCTTCGCCAAGCGGGGTTTAAGATTGTATGTGACAGGAATCTGTTTAATTTGAGCGGTATGGTGCTGGCTCAAAAGGTTTTTTCTTAAACCTTAAGGTCTTTATATCGCTGAATATTGAATTGAGCATGGGTTGATTGTTTGTTCTGTAAACTGCTTGCCCGAGAAATGAGCCGTTTTCGCATCAGAGTGATTGTAATTTTTAGATAAAATCGACATATCACATGGTTCTCATTGCGAGTTTGCCGCTATAATTTAGCTTAATCCTTAGCAGCTGAGGGAAGTTCTTCCTCCCCAGAGTAGAGAAGTCGCATTATGGCAAATGTCTTGGCAACGGTAGATCAACGCACCAATCTCGTCGGTGAAAATCGGCTTGAACTGCTGCTGTTTCGCATTAATTCGATGCAGCTATTTGCGATTAACGTCTTTAAAGTTAAAGAAGTCGTTAAACTACCACACCTTAACGCTATGCCTGGGAGCCATCCGCATATTTCTGGTGTAGCTAATATTCGGGGAATGTCTATTCCGGTGATTGACTTGCGTTCGGCCATTGGTTTCAAACCTGTGCCGCCAGATGATAATGCCAATATGATCATCACTGAATATAACCGCAGTGTGCAGGGATTTTTAGTCGGTAAAGTCGAGCATATTATCAATATGACGTGGAGTGATATTATGCCGCCGCCGAAAACAGCGGGTCGGAATAATTATCTTACCGCAATCACCCGAATCGAGTATCAAGGCCAGTCGCAATTGGTTTCAATTATCGATGTGGAGAAGGTGCTGGCTGAAATTGTCCATTACGATATTAGCCTATCTGAAGGTGTGTTAGATGAGAGCTTGTTAGACAAAATGCCCGGCCGAAAAATATTGATTGTAGACGATTCATCGACCGCAAGGCGACAAGTGCGTGAAACGCTTGGCCAATTGGGTATTGAAATTATCGAAGCCTCCGATGGGTTGCAGGCGTTACATTTACTGCAAAAATGGCGCGATGAAGGTAAGAATGTCGCCAAAGAACTGCTCATGATGATCACCGATGCCGAAATGCCTGAAATGGATGGTTACAAACTGACCTATGAAGTCCGTAATGATAAGGCTATGGCGGACTTATTTATCACGCTAAATACTTCGCTGAGTGGTAGCTTTAACAATGCGATGGTGGAGAAGGTGGGCTGTGATCGTTTTATTTCTAAATTCCAACCTGATTTACTGGTTGAAGTCGTACAGGACAGATTAAAACAAGTTCTCGGTAAATAACTTCATCTAAACGAGTCGGCTGCCTTTACAAACATAAGGTTTTAGTTTGGTGGCTACTCGCTTAATTCTGCTTTGACATCGGCTAACACTTGGCGCTTCATTTCTTTCGCCGCGGCAATGTGGATACGTGCAAGCCTGAGTGCGTAGCTAAATCGATGTTTACCAACGAGCCTAAGTAATTCTGCAAAAAAGGCTGAATCTAAGCAAAATTGTTTGCTGTAGTAGTGAATGGCGGCAGGCAATGATGAATAGCTTACGCCATCGAACTCAAACTGAATACTGTCTTGTTGACATTCGAGGTCAACCCCTTCAAGCAGAATGGGCCATCCGGGAAAGTTGATCCTGTCGCGGGCAATTTGATACATCATCCAAGCACTTTTTTTAAAGCCTTCAAACACTTTGCAGGAAAACTCAGACTCGGCGAGTTCCACTTCTGTCCAATTAATGCCAATGGCTAAATGTTTAGCGTAAAGGGCCATTAAGGCATCTTTAACCGCCATTCGGCAGTCCCAAATTGAGGTTAAGGGATGTTGTTTCGCCAGTTTTAAGCATTCGCTGCAGCAAGGCACGGCAAGGGAAGGATGGGGCGCATGCGGCGTTGCATGATATTCAAAAAAATCTTTACAAGGTTCACCACAAAACCAGCAAAGGTGTCGCTTATCGAAGGGAATATCGATACAAGTAATAGGCAACATCAAGGCCAGAGTTCCTCTGGCCTTGATGTGTTAAGCATGACGCTGAGAAAATTAAGCTTCTTCAACATCAACTAAATTTTTGGCAAGTACGATAGGATCGAGTTCTAAACATTCTTCATCGCTTTGCCAATCAACGCCAATGAGCACGCCATCATCATTTAAATCGAATACCCAGTATTCAAGAAATTCTTCAAGGCTAATCGCAACGGCTTGGTAGTCTTTCCATTCTTCGGTACAGTGGGATTTTGCCTGCGCTTCGCTTGACCACAAAGGCATTACATCAGTGTCTTCGAACTCGCCTGAGTCACAAACCACCCAGCCTTCGCCTGTTTCATCCATCAAACCCCACAGTGTTTGATGCTCTTTTACGTTTTCGATAAAGCCAGCTAAAGCCGCGTTGATTTCAGTCATGATAGGTCTCTTTGAAGTTGCTATTAACTCACCCATTATACGGCAACGGCTAGATAGACCAAGGGATTCTTTGTTAAGATTTTTTCGCTGTTGTTTAACTGAGCAATAAGCGAATTTATCCGTGTATTTATGGTGATGAGCATTGTGTTGACGGGCGCTATCGGTCAGGATGTGCGCTCTAGAGGCGTAAATCGGGTTAACCGGAATTACGCGCATCTGGAGGATTTCCAGTGGGGGAGAAAATACCTTTGTGGATTTTTAGCCGTTGTTCATTCTCGTTTATCCTTGAATTAAGCCAGCAACTGCTTTGTGGCTAAAAATCGTATCTCTCTTGGCATGAGTCGATCCCAACTCGTGTCTTGCTCAGCTAAGGCATACCTTAGCACTGAATTGAGGAGTAATTGATTTGATGAAAGCAAAAGGCATGTACTATCTTGCAGCGAGCATCACGGCCTGTGTTAGCTTAAGTGCTTGTTCTAGCGCGCCTACCGCTAATGCTACGTCTGACAATAATAGTCAAATTGCTATCGAACAGGCGCAAGCCGTGCAATTGAACGAGATTATCGCCAGCCATGCGGCCGCCTTTCCTACGTGTGTTGCAAACCTTCAGGCGCGCGCGCAACGTGAAGGTCTATCTGAAGAGACGATTAACAATACAGTGGCAAGCCTACAGTTTGTACCTAAGGTGATTGAGCTTGATCAAGCTCAGCCTGAATTTAGTCAAACCTTCACGAATTATTTCACCAAACGGGCAACGGATTGGCGAGTTAATGAAGGTCGACGTCTACTGAAAAAACACCGAGTATTGCTTGATAAACTCGCGCAGCAATACGGCGTACAGCCACAATACATTCTGTCTTTTTGGGGACTAGAGACCAACTATGGTTCTTATAAAGGCAAAATGTCCGTCTTAGATTCCCTTGCAACCTTAGCCTGTGAGCCTCGTCGAAGTGATTATTTTACGACTGAGCTGATGCAAGCGCTTAAGCTTAAAGAAAAATATGGCTTTGATAAGAGCACTATGGTGGGCTCTTGGGCGGGCGCCATGGGGCATACTCAATTTATGCCCTCGGCTTATGCTAAATATGCCATCGATGGCGATGGAGACGGTAAAGCGGATCTGTGGAATAGCACAGAGGATGCCCTCACATCAGCGGCTAACTTTCTACAACACTTAGGCTGGCAGCGTAACGAGCGTTGGGGCCGCGAAGTATTATTGCCAAACAATTTTAGCTACCAACATCTTGGGGCTAAAGAGGCGCAGCCTCTGTCACAATGGGCTGCGCAATCTGTGCGGCAAACGAATGGATTGTCTTTGCCCGCTATTGATATGAAGGCCGCGCTATATTTGCCTTCAGGTCACACTGGACCTGCGTTTTTAGGCTATGAAAACTTCAATGTGATTATGCGTTGGAATCGCTCGGAGTTTTACGCCATTACCGTGGGCCATTTGGCTGATAGAATTAATGGCGGCGAACCATTAAAAGTCGCGCCGCCCGAGCAGCCACGTTTGAGCCGCGAGCAAATCAAACAGTTACAAACCAAACTGAATGAATCCGGCTTTGATGTTGGTAAACCTGATGGTGTGTTAGGCCGCAATTCGACTGCGGGGATCCAAGCATTCCAACGCAGTAATAATATGATTGCCGATGGTTTCCCAAGTCCTGAAGTCTTTACTGCCCTAGGTATTTCACTCTGATAGACGCCTCGTTATAGGTCATCGCCCGCAGACAATGCTTGAAGCAACCACTGCGCTCCATTGGCGCAGTGGTTTTGTAGGGATAAAACAGTGGAGTGCAAAGGCCAGTTTTGTTAAGCTCGGCCGACATTTGAAATCGAAGCAAGTCAAAGGATATTCGATGAACATTAAAGACGATATGGTTGTGCAGTTTAATTACACCCTGCGCGACGAAAAAGGCGAAGTGATCGAGACGAACGAAGGTCGCGAGCCTATCGCTTATTTACACGGTCATGACAACATGATGCCTGGTGTTGAGAATGCGATTAATGGTAAAGCGGTTGGTGAAAAGTTCACAGTGACGCTGCCATGCACTGAAACCTATGGTCAACGTATTGAAGGTGAAGCGGCGCAGCAACGTGTATCGGTAAAGCACCTGTTAGGCGCAAGTGTTTGGAAGCCAGGTATGACGGCGGTAGTTCATACTGACCACGGTCAACGTCAAGTGACAATCGTAAAAGTCGGTAAATTTATGGCGACCGTGGATGTTAACCATCCATTAGCGGGCCGTGACTTAACCTTCGATATCGAAGTGGTTGGCGCCCGAGATGCGACCGATGAAGAAATCGCCCACGGTCATGCTCATGGTGTCGGTGGTCATCACCACTAATCGGTCAGAATGTGATGTTTGATAGCGCTGCTAGCGCATTTTAAGTGCTGCGATACAATCACCTGCCGATGATAAAGCAAAGCCCAAACCTAAGTTTGGGCTTTTTTGTTGGGTTATTATTTGAATTCTGCTTTAACCTCATTTCGTGACGGTAAATTCACCTCAAACCGCTCTTTACCGCGCTTACTGCGATGAATTGACTTAATTCTTAGTTTTCACACTCCAGATCAATCTTCACTTGCGGTTAATGCTCGTGTTCAATCGGGGTATCGCTAAACATCATATCTAAACTGGCTTGAGTCTGTGGATGGTAGCCGCTGCGCGCCGCAAGGTAGATGGCTTTAGCCCAGTCATAGTGCTCGCTGCTCGCCAGTTTTTGGTACAAGGGCACAATCAGCCTGCGCCGGCCAATCTCGGTTAAATGTTGTTTCAGTGCTGGTAAGACACTGTAGTATCCGTTATCGAGGGCGAGGGCATACCAAGCAAAGGCGATTTCATTATTGTGGGTGCCAGTAAAATGAAAGGCCTTATCTAACTCGGCTAATTGTTGCTCAGTGAGATTTAGCCTTGGCATTTCATTAATAAAGCGTAGCCATTGATGCACAGTCCAGTCCTGAGTGTTTAGGGCGCTGGCGGCACGCTTGCCTTCTAACCATGCTTGGCGCTGGGCATCGATATCATCGAAGGCGTGTGAGTTGGGGGGCACTAAAAAGCTAGGTAAACCTTGTCCCTCAACCCAAGTATCCACTTCGGACTCGCTGACGATATTGGGATATTTTTGCAATAACTGCTGCGTGAGGTAATTGCGGAACTGCTCCGTGGTAATGCTTTGAAACGCAAAATGATCAAAGTAACTTTTGACAAAGTTATCGAAGCGTTCACGGCCGAACTTTTGCTCAAGGAAACGCAGGAATAATTGTCCTTTGACATAGGGCACGCCGCTAAAGGCATCGTCGGGATCGCGCTCACCTAAGTCAATATGCAGTACGGTGTCGCCTGCGGGTAACTCGGCTAATTCTGCCAGCAGCTCTGAGTAACTAATGGTTTGCTCCATCAATGCACGGTCGCGGCCATAGAGATCTTCCATAATCCGGTTTTCCACATAGGTGGTAAAACCTTCGTTGAGCCAGAGATCGCGCCAGGTGGCGTTAGTGACTAAATTGCCCGACCAAGAATGGGCCAGCTCGTGGGCAATTAAACTCACTAAGCTTTTATCTCCCGCGATGACTGTGGGAGTAATAAAGGATAATCGCGGATTTTCCATCCCGCCGAAGGGGAAGCTGGGCGGGAGGATCAACAGATCGTATCGACCCCAGCGGTAATCGCCGTAACGTTTGGCGGCGATGGCGATCATCTCCGGCGTATCGGCAAATTCTTTGCTGGCCTTGGCAAGCATTTCTGGCTCAGCCCAAATGCCTGAGGTGTCGTCTAAGGCGGCAAATTGCAGGTGTCCCGCAGCAATGGCAATCAAGTAGGCAGGAATCGCCTGCGGCATAGTGAATTGGGTTTGCGTTGCAGACATACTCTCTCGGTCGGCACTCATCACGACACTAATACCTTGCTTCGCTGTGACTGTGGCGCTGTAGGTTTGGCGCACTGCGGGTGTATCTTGCAGCGGGATCCAGCTCCTGGCATGGATGGCTTGGCTCTGGCTAAACATAAATGGCCATTGCTTACCTTGGGTTTGCTCTGGAGTTAACCACTGAATGCCTGATGGATTCTTGGATGTATGGTAATTAACTTTGATCTTAGCGACTCGCTCTTGAGGCAGATTGATGGTGAGCGCTGCGCCTTTGACCTTATCGGTCGCACCTAAACTAAAGGGCACGGATTGCCATTGGCCGTTTGCATTTAACATGCTGACACTGTTAATCGTCAGGTCACGGGTATCTAACACCAGCATCTTGCCTGCTTTATGCCAATCTAGCTCGAGAATGGCGTTGCCCGAAAGTTGTTGCTGCGCAAAATCCACATTTAATGCGAGTTCAATGTGGCGAATACTTACTTGTTGGTAATTGGCAAAGGTCAGTTCATCGGTGGCAGTATGCAATTGGCTGGAGGCGACGCTAGCAACATTACTATTAGGTAAGCTATTGGTTGCATTGGCATATTGTACTAATGGCAGCAGTAGCAACAGGGCACTGCTAATGAGGGTACGACGGGATAAAAACATATAACCACCCAGTGTTGTGATTCTTGTATGGTGTAAAACGCGATCGCCGCGGGCGACTGTATTCGTTGGGGCGTGAGTTTACTCGAACTCAGTAGGTTTGGGGCTATTTAGCTGACACTAAAATGTAATCAAACTTAATTTGGGATGAGGTTGACGTTGAGGAAAGGTTACTCTTTTACGAAAACGCACGCCAGAGTGTGCTATTTAACTCTTGCAGGGGGATGCAAAGCGACTTGGCTCATAGAGGTTATCGGGTATGTAAAAGTACATCCCAGCGATATAACTTTGTTATCATGACGCGTGTTCACAATGTCTTATAGCTACAACAGGACAACTATGGTACTGGATTTTTCACAGGGTAAGCTGATAGCAACAGAGTTTGAAGTACAGATCAGATTAAGCGTGGCCAATGTTGTGCTTCAAGCGAGTGCCGAAGATATTAGCCTTAGGCTTGACCCTCCAATGATCATCGCCAATGGTGGCGGCGTGCGTTGGAGCATGAAATTAGATAACGCGGAACAGCTCGATGCGTTACAAGCACTCCTCGGGATCGATTATTTGTAAGCACATTTGATTATTGCCAAATGTGCTTGACGTTTAACCTTAATTTTCAATTTGATTTAGAAAGGATTTATCAGTATGACGCTCGAACGTATTGTGATTGAACCCCAAGTTGAGGCGACCGCGGTTGTGGTCTGGCTTCATGGGTTAGGCGATTCTGGTGCTGGTTTTGCCCCCGTTGTACCTGCGCTAGGGTTGCCAGCGGATCACAGTATTCGCTTTATTTTTCCCCATGCACCTGAGCAGGCGGTCACCATCAATGGTGGTTATATTATGCGTGCTTGGTATGACATTAAAAGTATGGACTTGCATGATAGAGCGGATATGCAGGGCGTGATGGCATCAGAATTAAGTGTTCAGGCGCTGATTGATGAGCAGATCGCCGCAGGTATTCCAAGTGAGCGCATTGTGCTGGCGGGATTTAGCCAAGGCGGGGTGATGAGTCTGTTTACCGGATTACGCTATCCTCAAAAACTTGCCGGTATTATGGCGTTATCCTGCTATTTGCCAACGGGTGATGTATTGCCAAGCCAACGAACTGTAGCCAATGCTGACACGCCGATTTTGCAGCAGCATGGCGAGCAGGATGATGTCGTTCCGTTATCGGCTGGATTGTTGGCAAAAGAGGCATTAATTGCCGGTGGATATCCGGTGCAATGGCAAACCTATCCGATGCCACATTCAGTTATTCCTGTGCAATTAAAAGCGATTAGTGCTTGGTTACAACAGCGTTTTGAAATGTAGTTAAATCTAAATGCTTATAAAATCATCATGCGGTAAACAATTTTTTGCCGCTTGATGTTTTTTATAAAGAACAATGCGGCTGTCTGCGAAACTTCTGTAAGCTACTTAAATTAAAGCGTTTAAATTTACAATTATATTTTTAATTGTCATTAAATTCGAAAAGTGAAAATAAGTCGATTAGCTTATTTTTTATTTGAAACAAAACTGTATTAAAACTCGCCAAAAATCCCACATTAAAGTCACGTTTATTAATAAAAATGACACAATTCATCTTTATTCTTTGATATTATGCGTGACGCGAGAGTTGATGGTACTCGCACAATCTATCTATGATAAAATAATTAAAATCAAGGGGTTGATGTAATGACAAATAAGCTTATTAAAGGATTAATTGCCACTGCCGTGCTTGCTGCGTTAGCAGGTTGTAATAGTGATGATGACAAAGTTCCAACAACTTGCGCCGAAGCGGGTGCTGCCTGTAAAACATTTACGGTATTACATACGAACGATAACCATGGCCGTTTTTGGGAAAACAAAGATGGTGAATATGGTTTAGCTGCTCAGAAAACTTTGGTTGATCAAATTCGTGCTGAAGTCAGCAAGAAAGGTGGTCAAACATTGTTGCTTTCTGGTGGTGATATTAACACTGGTGTGCCTGAATCCGATTTACAAGATGCGATTCCTGACTTTACCGGTATGAACAAAATTGGTTACGACGCAATGGCGGTCGGTAACCATGAGTTTGATAATCCATTATCCATTGTGGACATGCAACGTAGTCTTGCTGAATTCCCTATGTTAGCGGCTAACATTTATAAGACTGATGGTACTCGCTATTTCGATGCCTATAAAATATTTGATGTTAATGGTGTCAAAATAGCTGTTATCGGTCTAACCACTGAAGATACTGCTAAGATCGGTAACCCTGAATATATTAGTGAATTAGAGTTCAGAGATCCAAAGACTGAAGTTGCCAAAGTCATCAAAGAAATCAAAGATGCTAAGTCGGCAGACATCATTTTTGCTGTGACGCATATGGGGCACTACGCCGATGGCCAAAATGGTAGCAATGCCCCTGGTGATGTGGCGTTAGCCCGTTCACTTAAGGAAGGCGAACTTCAAGTGGTGATTGGTGGTCATTCACAAAACCCCGTCTGTATGGAGCCAGGTAATAAGGCCTATGCAGCATTCCAACCGGGTGATGCCTGCGCGCCAGATCAACAAAATGGCACTTGGATCATGCAAGCCCACGAATGGGGTAAGTATGTCGGTCGTGCGGACTTTGAATACTTTAACGGTGAACTTCACTTAGCCAGCTATAAATTAGTGCCAGTGAACTTAGTTAAAGAAGTCACTGATGAAGCGGGTAACAAGAAAAAAGTACTCGTTGGGGAAAAGATTGAGCCTGATACAGAGTTAAAAGAGCTGCTTTCTTACTATCAAGAGAAAGGTCAAGCTAAGTTAGACGAAGTGATTGCGACTACCGATGCGCTGCTTGATGGTGAACGTGCAAACGTACGTAACAAACAAACCAACTTAGGCCGTATGTTAGCCATGGCACAAAGTGCTAAAGTGTCTGCTGATTTTGGCGTGATGAACTCTGGTGGTGTGCGCGCTTCTATTAAAGCGGGTAACATTACTTACCGTGATGTACTCACCGTTCAACCTTTCGGCAACATGGTAACCTTAAACGAAATGACTGGTGCGGCTGCTGCTGATTATTTAGGGGCTGTGGGTAGTTTACAAATTGGTTCTGGTGGTTATGCGCAAATTACTGGCGTGAAGATGACCATTGACTGCGTGGCTAAAAAAGCGACAGTTCATGAAATCAATGGTAAAGAGTTCAGCGCTACAGCAAACTACAAATTCACTGTACCTAGCTTTAACGCTGCAGGTGGTGACGGTTATCCTAAACTGGCGAGCCCAATCCAGACAGGTTATGTAGACGCCGATTTACTTTATTCCTTCCTGAAAGAGAAACAATCCATTGTTGCAGCTGATTATAATCCAGTAGGTGACATTGTGTATGAAAACTCTGAAAGTGTAGAAGGTTGTAAGATTACTGCTAAGTAATCTACAGCGGTTAATAAAATGCCACTCAATTTGAGTGGCATTTTTATTTTGCTCGTTTATTTTTCCATCCGTTAGATACAGCCTAAAATCACCATAAAATAAAGCGATACATTTTGCTAACTATGTATATGAAATTGAGTAGATTGGTATTTCGTAACGCGAGGTGTTCAATTGATTCTATTTGTATCGGTTTATCAATAATCGCTTAAATTTGCTTAAAGACCTTTAACGTTATGTTTGGGTTGGATTTTGTATGTTTTAAACTCAAGATTTATTTGCTGCGTATGTATCAATTTGTTTTTTTGTTGTTATTTGTTGTTGTCGATATTCGTTTTGCTTAACAGTATTGATACGTCAAGGGAACTTGAAAATTAACTAAAATAACAACAAGACGGGTTTATTCATTTAAGCCTCAAGGAGAGATATATGCATCATCTAACGTTAGCAGCTAGAGCTGTGCGCGCTACTCTAATCACTATGGGTTCTGCTAGTGTTTTATTATCTGGAATAACGATTGCGGCAGAAGAAAATACCAAAGTTGAACGTATTGAAGTCACTGGATCACGTATTAAACAGGTGGATATGGAAACCGTTTCTCCTGTCACTGTGATTAATGCAGCTGATATTGCCATGACGGGCGAAAAAACCGTTGCCGATGTTTTGAATAACTCGGCAATCAATAGTTTTGGTTCATGGCGGGGCGTTTCTGGTTATGGTTCAGGCGCAAGCTCAACAAGCAGCGTTAATCTTCGCGGGCTAGGCTCGTCTGCTACGCTGGTGTTGCTCGATGGCCGCCGTATGCCTGGTACGAGCTCAAGCTCCGGCTCTGTTGCTGACACATCCTCAATTCCAATGGCGATAGTGGAGCGTATTGAGATCCTACGTGATGGCGCCTCTGCCGTTTATGGTTCAGATGCCGTTGCGGGTGTGATCAACATTATTACCAAAAAAGAATTTGATGGTCTGCAATTAGATTACAGTACAGAGCAGCCTAGTGTCGAAGGCGGTGATGCTAACCGTTTATCCATTGCGACAGGTTATAATACGGATAAAGGCAATATTACCTTAACCTATGAATATTATGATACCAAAGCCGTCATGGATCGTGATATTTGGAATATGGACGATCCGAGTTACGCAACCTACAGTGGCTTAAGCTCTGTGCCCAATGGTAAATATGGCACAGGTAACGGCAGTTGGTATAGCAATTCAGATATTTGTGACCAAACTGAAAATACCGTCGATAAAACTGATGGAAATAATAATGGCCGCTGTTTATATGATTCAGGTAGAGTGACTAAATTATTTGGTGATCAGACCCGTAATTCCTTTTTATCCAATTTTACCTATGAAATTACCGACGGTATTCAATTTCGCGGTCGTGCATCTGCCTCGTTAGCTGAAACTGAAACGCGTTACGCAGGGACACCTGTATCAACAAATTATCCAGTAATGAGTGCTGATAATAAATTCAATCCCGTTGGGGAAGATATGACGCTTTATATGCGCTCTGCCCAAATTGGCGAGCGTGATACCTTAACTGAGACCAATAATGTCGATATTCTCGGTGGTTTTATTGGTACGCTGGATTTAGGCAATGGCATTGATTGGGAATTAAATGCACAGCATTCCCGCTCAACCACGAATTCATTTAATTACAATTTAATTAATGATGAGATAGTTCAGCAAGGAATAGATTCTGAACAGTACGATATTTTTAATACCACGGGCATGAGTTATGAGCAGTGGAACCAGCAGATGACTGAGCTGTATCGTAAGGCAGCTCATACGGGCGTGTATCAAGGTAAGTTTGAAAGCACTCAAATTGATGGACTGGCTTCAACGCTGCTTGTTGATAATGGCGATGTCTCTGTTGCTATGGTCGGTGGGCTTGAATATGAAATGATTAAGTTTAAGCAAACCAGTGATCCAGAGTCTGCTTCGGGCATTATCTCAGGTGGCTCGGGTGGCGATGATGTGGATGCAACCCGTGATCGAAGTGCAGCTTATTTAGAATTCCAAGTTGGCTTACCCGCGAATGTTGAGTTATCGGCCGCCGTTCGGTACGAGCGCTATGAACAGGAAGGATCGCTCACTGGTGCCCAAGGGCAAGTAGTTAATTCATCAACCTTTGATGCCGTAGTGCCTAAATTTGGTATTAGTTGGCGCCCCGTGGATAGCTTGTTACTGCGTGCCAGTTACGGTGACTCCTTCCGAGCACCCAATATGGGTGAAATGTTCTCTTCACAATCTTTAAGTTTTGAAAAAGCCGTCGATTCGCTTTGGTGTAATGAGCCAGGTAATGTGGATGCGGTTTATTGTGCGACCAGTAATCAACACAAAACTTGGTATGGTGGTAATCCCGACCTTGAGGCTGAGGAGGGTAACTCATTGACGTTAGGTGGCGTGTGGAATGCTACTGATAATTGGAATATCGAATTATCCTACTTTTCGATTGCCTACGAGAATAAAATTGAGTCGATAAGTGTGAACGACATACTGCGTGATGAAATTAAAAATGGTTCATCACCCTATGTTCACCGTGGTTCCGATGGCAAGATTGAATATATTGAAGCGGGTGTGCGCAACTTAGCGACGGTTGAAACGTCAGGTATTGATTTTGTCACAGCTTATAACCTAGAAACGGGGATCGGTGATTTCAACTTCAGACTCGATTTAACCCATGTTTTGGATTTTAAAAAGCAAGATAATGCCGAATCAGAAATGATTGATTATGCCGGGCTTACTGATTCGCCTGATTGGCGTGGTAATTTTGCAACCAGCTGGAAATATGACGATTTTTCTGCGGCCTGGACCGTAGTGTATATTGGTCGTCAATCGGCTGATTACTACAATCAGTTAGAAGAAACCGATGTTTACGTCGATTATTCAAACTACTTTAAACACAACATCCAGTTTGCCTATAACCATGCTTACAATGGTTCAATCACGGTTGGGGTGAATAATGTGTTTGATGCCGATGCACCAAACTTTTATACCTATGCTGATTACCGTGATGTAAACGTTGGACTGTATGATGTGTTGGGCCGTACTTACTATTTGAGAATTAACCAGAAGTTTTAAGTTATCCTTCTCCCTGGATAACTCAAACCTCCGCTTGCGGAGGTTTTTTTGCTTGTGGAATATAGAGACGCTGCTTAATGACTCAGGCGCAGTTCATGACGATGCTCATGCTGGTAATGCTCAGCGCAGCAACTGCAACGTTGTTCGGTAGGATCTTGCATTAAACGTTCAGCTTCGATTTCAGTTTCGCAATCGGAACAAAGGCCATAAAGACCTAAGTCAAGTTGGCAGAATGCGGCATCGAGGCGGTTTAAACGACAAAATAGCGGGTGATCGGCAAGGTGGCTCTGTGCCAGTCGGTCGATGAGTTCCCCTAGGCTGAGGTTGGCACAATGCGTCCCAAGTATTTCAATAAACTGAGGGAGCGCGCCGATTTCCTTCCTTAGATTAGCTTCAAGCTCTGACAATTCTTGTCTGATATGGGTGGTGCTCACGTAAAATCGCCTGTTTTATCTGACTCTGGGCATTCAGTCTAATAGTTCCACTACCAACGACTATGATAAAGATCAAGTATCTGTACGATTTTTAGGGGTAACGTGGTGGTTAACATAAAAAACCACCACTTTTGTATGGGGTTACTGGCTAAGATGTTGTTGCGCTTGTTCTAGCACACGCACAATGTCTTCAGTAGTTTTATAGATCCTAAGTTCCCGAAATAGGGTATCTGCCTCGGGATATTGGCGATTGAGATAACTAAACCACTGCTTAATGCGCGCTGGATAATAATCACTCTTACGGCCACTAAGCTCCCTTTGGGTATAACTGAGCATTAATTGTAACGTGTCAGCCCAACTGTAGGGCGTAGCACCGGTTTTTATGGTGTCTGCAAGATTGGGGAGCGAGATCGCGCCGCGGCCAATCATGATACTGTCGCACCCCGTCACTTCCATACAACGTTTAGCGTCGTCACTATTCCAAATCTCACCGTTGGCAATTACCGGTATTGGCAAACGTTTGCGCACTTCGGTGATGTATTCCCAATAAGCGGGTGGTTTGTAACCATCAACCTTACTGCGGGCATGGATAGCAAGCTCAGTTGCGCCCGCTTCATAAACGGCCAGCGCATTTTCCATAAACAGGGATTTGTCTTCGTAGCCTAAACGGATTTTGGCTGTCACCGGATGCTCAGCGGGCACTGCTTGGCGCATGGCGCGCACAATATCGTGAATCGTATTTGGGTATTGCAGCAACACAGCGCCGCCATTACTGCGATTGACCATCTTGGCAGGACAGCCAAAGTTTGCATCTACGCCGTGGGAGCCAAGCTCAATTGCGCGCATGGCGTTTTCGGCCATGCAATGAGGTTCTTGGCCTAAAAGTTGTACGCGGACTGGGGTACCCGATGGCGTATAGCCACCGCTCAGTAGCTCTGGACAGAGTTTAAGAAAGACCTTTTCAGGTAAGAGTTGGTCAACGACGCGCACAAATTCGGTGACAAGCAAATCGTAAGGGTTAATCGACGACAAAATATCTCGCATTAAGTCATCAACCACGCCTTCCATCGGAGCCAAGATTACCCGCACTGCTACAAACCCATATAGAGAAACAAAGGGCGTGCATTCTATCCTATTGGCTTGCTGTTACAAAGTGCGCAGAGAGGCTTGGCAACAATGACAACTATTTATGGCTATTTAATTGGCCAAATTCAGCTTCCTATCAGCATATTTTGATAATTTCTGTGATTTGGTGATATTTTTTGAAATGAAATGAAAGCGGTGCAGGTCTTTTGCAGTAAGCCAACGATAACCCTATTGTTGGTCACCATTAATCAATAAAAGGAAGCAAGAATATGAAATCAGTTAAGCAAACCGCGGTTGCAGTGGCATTAGGTACAGTGGTGGTTGGTTCAGCGTTTACTGTTAACGCGCAAACAAATTTATTTGGTTTTGAAACCATGGAATCAGGATATCAACTCGTTGGTTCTGAAGGTAAGTGTGGCGAGGGTAAATGCGGTGCAGATATGAAAAAAGCGGCTGCAGAAAAAGCTAAAGAAGGTAAATGCGGTGAAGCAAAATGTGGCGCAGATATGAAAAAAGCGGCGGCAGACAAAGCTCACGAAGGTAAGTGTGGTGAAGCAAAATGTGGCGCTGATATGAAAAAAGCAGCAGACAAAGCTCATGAAGGCAAATGTGGTGAAGGCAAATGCGGTGCTGATATGAAGAAAGCCGCTGAAAAAGTTGACGCTAAAACTGAAGCCGTAAAAAAGGAAGTCAAATAAGTTCAGTTGTACTTAGTGAGGTACTGCCCTAGCACATGGCCAGCCTATGCTGGCCTTTGTTTAGCAGCATCCAAATTAAAGGGGGTAAAGCAATGCAAGATCGTGGATTAGTTGGATTAGGGTTACGGCGAGAAATGCTCAGCGAGTTTTGCCAATCGCTGCCGAGTGCTATCGATTTTTTAGAGGTTGCCCCTGAAAACTGGATGACACTAGGTGGAAAATACGGTAAACAATTTAGACAATTAACTGAACAACATACCTTTTTCTGCCATGGTCTGTCGCTCTCAATCGGTAGCCCTGAGCCGTTGGATCTTGAGTTTGTTCGCCGTATCAAAGCTTTTATGGACTTACATCAAATTGATGTCTATTCAGAGCATTTAAGTTATTGCTCAGGAGCTGGCCATTTATACGATCTGATGCCAATTCCTTTTACCGAGGCCGCCGTTAAGCATGTCGCTCGGCGAGTCAAGCAAGTCGAAGATATTATAGAACGACCGCTTATTTTGGAAAATGTCTCCTTTTATGCGGCGCCCAGTGCGCAGATGACTGAGCTGGCGTTTTTGACGGCAGTGCTAGAAGAAGCCGACTGCAAACTCCTGCTAGATGTGAATAATATTTATGTTAACTCGATAAATCATCAATATGATGCGGCGGCATTTTTAAAGGCGATGCCAACTGAGCGGATTGCCTACTTGCATATCGCAGGACATTTTAAAGAATCAGAAGAATTATTGATTGATACCCACGGCAGCGATATCAATGCCCCTGTATGGGCGCTCCTAGATAGTTGCTATGCCATGCATGGCGTATTACCCACCTTGCTCGAGCGTGACTTTAATCTGCCGGCAACAGTGCATTTATTGGATGAAATTAATCAAATTCATACTTACCAAGCCCAGGCTAAAAAAAATCTAGCGAAGAGGATTGCCTAATGGATTTTAAGCAAGTACAGCAATCCTTTATCGATTATATTCGTGATCCTAACAATTCCGTGCCGATCGGTGTACCCATTGAGCGGATGCAGGTTTACCGAGAGCTATTTTTTAATAATGTGATGGGTTTTGTTTCTAATGCCTTCCCCGTACTCAAAAGCTTATACACTGATGCGCAGTGGCAAACCTTAGTGCAGGCTTTTTTTAGTCGACATGATTGTAAATCACCGATTTTTATCGATATTGCTGGGGAGTTTTTACAGTTCCTGCAGTTTCAATATTCTCCAATAGACATTGATCCGCCCTTTATGCTGGAACTTGCGCACTATGAATGGCTTGAACTACGGGTGGCAACTGCGCAGCAAGATAGCTGCCAAGTCCTGATTGGTAAAGAGGGAATTACGCATCAAAATCTATGTTTAGCCGCAACGGCAACCGTAGCGCAATACCAGTATCCAGTGCAGCAAATACGGCAAGATTATCGCCCAGAAGATCCTCTGCCGCAGCCAGTGTTTTTTTGCCTGTATCAGGATGAGGCAGGTGAGGTAGGCTTTTTGCAATTAACACCTTTAAGCGCACAAGTACTGGGTTATTTAGCCGAAAAGGGGCAGAGCACCTTTGATGAATTGATTCAATGGTTGGTTTCGACTTATCCGCAAATGCTAACAGAGACCTTAACTCAAGGTTGTTTACAGTTACTCGAGCAACTAACAGCTAAAGGTATCGTACGCGGAACATAGAAAGACATGGTGCTTAAGTACGCAAAATAATTGTAATAACCATACAGAAAAAGGGTTTTTGTTGGTGTGGCAAACCGCTACAATGACGCCCGTTTTGTGATCTTAATCACTGTATGATTCCCGCGCACTTATCTACGCACACATTTGAGGAGCTGTAATGAGCAGTCAGCCATTTAAAGACCCATTTAACGTTATGTATTTTATTGGTTTTATTTTAGTCTTACTGTTGCCGACACTACCAGCAAGCCTGACTTGGTTAAAGCAATTAGGCTTAATTTAAGCAGGTTTTAATCTCAAATTGAGTATACTACTGGCCACTCTGAGAGTGGCTTTTGTTTTTGAGGTTCGAGGCATTTACACACTATGATTATTTACAAACTATGATTATTTACACGCTATGATATTGAAACGCGGTTTGTTTTTATTGATAGGCTGCCTTGCGCTGGGTCTTGGACTGCTAGGTATTATCGTGCCACTGTTACCGACGGTGCCGTTTATTTTACTCGCCGCTTTTTGCTTCGCCCGTTCAAGCACTCGTTTACATCAGTGGTTAATGACACACCCTTGGTTTGCTGATGCGCTCACCCAGTGGCAAGAGCACCGTGCCATGCGCCCAGGCCTTAAGCGCAGGGCTATGCTACTCTCTGGCCTCAGTTTTAGTGTCAGTATTCTTGTTGTGCCAATCGTATGGGTAAAACTGTTGCTGTTAACCATGGCAATCGGGCTTCTCTGGTATCTGAAAACGATTCCTGAAATCGAATCCTAAGCACATTTGATCTAAGGCACAAATTGATAACCAATTCGTCACTTGAATACGCTGCTAGTTGCAACTCAAACCAAAGCGGCATAAGCTTTGTGCGAATTATTAAAGCTCGTCCACACTCGCTGTGGACGTTTTGTTTTTACTGCCAGCAATAAGCGTGGCGAAACGATTAAGTTAAATTAAATGGCTATGAATACAGAAACCTTATCCTTGATAAAGCAAAGCATTAAAACCATTCCTAATTATCCTAAGGAAGGGATTCTATTTCGCGATGTGACCAGTCTGCTGGAAAATGCTGCAGCCTATAAAGCGACTATTGATTTATTAGTTGAGCATTACCGCAACAAAGGCTTTACCAAGATTGTGGGTACCGAAGCCCGTGGTTTTCTGTTTGGTGCACCTTTGGCGTTGGAATTAGGTATTGGTTTTGTGCCAGTTCGTAAGCCAGGTAAACTGCCACGCGCGACGATTAGCCAAAGCTATGAGCTGGAATATGGCCACGATAGCCTTGAAATCCATACCGATGCGATTACCGCTAACGACAAAGTGCTAGTGGTTGACGACTTGCTGGCCACGGGCGGTACTATCGAAGCCACGGTAAAACTTATCCGCCAACTCGGTGGTGAAGTGCAAGATGCCGCCTTTGTGATTTCGTTACCTGATTTAGGTGGTGAGGCTCGTTTAACTGCCTTAGGTCTTGAGTTGGTTAAACTTTGTGAGTTTGAAGGCGAATAATTCTTCAGCCAAAGGCGCCTAGGGATAGTTTAATGGCATGTCGTTAATTGACATGTTATCTTGCAACTATCTCGGGGCGCAATCCCCTTTTTTGTACCAATATTCTTGTCATGCACATTGGGGAGTTCCATGTCATATCAGGTGTTAGCCAGAAAATGGCGCCCTGCCACATTCGAACAGATGGTCGGCCAAAGTCATGTGTTGCACGCATTAACCAATGCGTTAACCCAGCAACGTTTACACCATGCGTATCTTTTTACTGGCACGCGCGGCGTGGGCAAGACCAGTTTGGCGCGTCTCTTTGCCAAAGGTCTTAACTGTGAGAAGGGCGTAACGGCTTCCCCCTGTGGTGTGTGTGGCAGCTGTGTCGAAATTGCCCAAGGCCGTTTTGTTGACTTAATTGAAGTCGATGCCGCCTCGCGTACCAAAGTCGATGACACTCGTGAACTCTTAGATAATGTGCAATATCGTCCGACCCGAGGCCGTTTTAAGGTTTATCTGATCGACGAAGTACACATGCTTTCCCGCAGCAGTTTTAATGCGCTGCTAAAAACCCTCGAAGAACCGCCAGAGCATGTGAAGTTTTTGCTGGCGACCACCGATCCGCAAAAGCTGCCGGTGACTGTGTTATCCCGCTGTTTGCAATTTAATTTAAAGAGTTTAACCCAGCAGGAAATTGGCACTCAGCTACAGCATATTTTAACCCAAGAGCAATTGCCCTTTGAGCACGAAGCCCTAACTCTGCTCGCCAAAGCGGCCAATGGCAGCATGCGTGATGCTTTAAGCTTGACCGATCAGGCCATCGCCTTCGGTGGCGGCACGGTAATGCTCAACCAAGTGCAATCTATGCTGGGCAGCATCGATGAGCAGCATGTGCTGGGCTTACTTAAAGCCTTAACCGATGCCAATATTGGCGTATTGATGCAAAGCTGCGCCCAGGTGCTCGCCTATGGCGCGGACGCCCAAGAAGTGCTGCGTAGTTTACTGGAATTACTGCATCAGATTACCCTGACACAATTTGCGCCAGCCGCCGCGCAGCAATCCCTTTATAGTGCTCAAATTCAGGCCTTTGCCGAGCAGTTAGCGCCGGAACAAGTGCAGCTGTATTACCAAATTTTACTGACTGGCCGTAAAGACTTACCCCATGCGCCGGATCCTAAATCGGGCCTTGAAATGGCGCTGCTGCGAGCGGTGGCATTTGTTCCCGAAAAGCCAGTAAAACGTTGGCAAGTCGAAGATCCAGCTAAGGTAAGTTTGCCTTCTCAGCAGCCAATGTCTGCTTCGCCCGCATCAAATATGCCCGCGGTAGAACAGACGGTTAATCAGGCTGTGGCTGAAAAAAAAACTTCGCTAACTTCCGCCGTTGATTCCCAAGCTTTGCCACAAGTTGCAGCAACGTCTGCGCTTGCTACGACTTCACTCGTCGAAGCATCGCAACAAACTTTATCCGATGAGGATGTTTTAGCTGTCGATGAGGATGAGGTTGATGAAGCGTTAGTGCTCAATGCTGCATTGATTGCCGAGCAGCAAGTGATTTTAAGTCAAGCCCAAAGTCAGGGCTTTGGCGCAAATGTGGATGTTGTATCGAATACTGAGACAGAAGTAAGTGCTGTTTCTATGCCTGCATCAAATACTGATGCTGAACATCATCAAGCCGCGGTTGTTGATACCGCTAGTGTTAACCTTAAGCCTTACGCCAACCAGTTAACAGAACCTACAGTGGCATTATCTAATGAAAATGATGTCGAGGAAGAGACTCAAACGAGTGTTAACGAAAGTGTAGATAAGTTAACGCCTGATGCTTATTCAGCTGAGTCTTACGGGCAATACGATTATGCCGCCGCGCCGCTGGATGCATATCAAGATGATTATGCGCAATTTATATCTGAGGAGCAGGGCGCATTCTCTGATATAGAAGATAATTCGTTTAATCGCGACAGTGCTCAGTCTATTGATCATAGCCATGTTATGCATGAGTCTGCTGTTCATGGACATACCGCTCAAACGTCTGCTACACCAACACAAAAGTCGCAGTCTATTGCCGAAAGCTCTGCTTCAACAAGCCCTCTGGCTTCAACAACTCCTCCGGCTTCAACTACAGTGTCCCTCGATGATGACGATATTTTATCGGCGGTATTAGCGGCGCGTGACTCTTTGTTATCCGATCTTGATGCGCTCAGCACCAAGGAAGGTGATGGAAAAAAGTCGGCAGCGGAAGTTAAGCTTAAAACCCCGAGCCAGAGTGCGCATACTGCTCCAGTCTCTCACGCGCCAACACATAAAACGCCTTCAGTTGATGCTTCTATCGAGCCGCAAGTTGTCATTAATGAGTCCGATAACGACTTTGAGCTGCCCTTTGACGACGATTTCGAGGCCGAGATCCATCTTGAGTCACTATCCAATGTCACGCCGACTCCGCAGTTTGATCCAAACGATCGCCCGCCATGGGAAGAGGCGCCTGTCGTGGCAATGGATGAGGCAAGCTCATTGGCTGCTAGCTCACACCTACAAAGTGGCGTGAGCGCGCCGCAAAAATCAGTTGGTGCGGCAGTACCTGGGCATGCTTCGGCTCAAACCTCGACAATCGATACCGAAGTGGAAGAGATTAAGACTGATCTGCAACGCACTGAAGCAAATACCGTGCTGCAACCGTCTCAGACACAGGAATTATCACAGACGCAGCAACGGACCCAACAGTCACCGCCAAGCGAGACGGTTTCATCGGCGTCATTCACCGCATTAGCGCAGGCACAATCGATTACCGGTCATCCGCTCGATTTGCATTGGTATAAGCTCATGGCGAGCCTCGATATTGGTGGGCGTGTGCGTCAGTTAGCGGTCAATTCGATTTGTCAGCAGCAGGCTAACCCTTTGCCATTACTGTTAAAACCCGATCAGAAACACTTGGCGGCGCAGGTGGCCATTGAGCAGCTCGAGCAAGCCTTAACCGCAGCTCTTGGGAACCCAAGGCAGGTTGAGGTGGTCATAGGAACCGATCCTACACGGGAGACGCCCTTAGAGATGCGCAAACGTTTTCACCAAGAGTTACTGCAACAGGCGCAGCAGTCGTTAATAATGGATGACAATGTGCAATGGTTGATTAACCGCTTTGGGGCTGAGCTTGAGAAGGATAGCTTGCTCTATCCGCCTGAACTGTTAAATCAGCGCAGCGGGCTTATTCCTGCGTTACCTGAGCCCGAGTAATATTTCCTCTATGTATATGCTGCGTGGAATGGCAGAGTTTGTTAAAAACGCGCTATCAAGATCATAAGTTTATCGATGGGATCGCGGCATTGATTGCCAATCCCATTTATTTCAGTAAGATTAGCCAGCTTAAAAGCTTGCGACTAACCCTAATAGAAGAGAAATGACTATGTTTGGAAAAGGCGGTATGGGCAATCTGATGAAACAAGCCCAGATGATGCAAGAAAAAATGGCAAAAATGCAGGAAGAAATTGCCCGCATGGAAATGGTCGGTGAGTCAGGTGCAGGTCTGGTTAAAGTGACCATGACAGGCGCACACACAGTGCGTAAAGTCGAAATCGATCCAAGCTTGATGGAAGACGATAAAGAGATGTTAGAAGATTTGATTGCCGCAGCGTGTAACGATGCCGCGCGTCGTATCGAAGAAAACCAAAAAGCCAAAATGGCCGAAGTGACTGGCGGTATGCAATTACCACCAGGCATGAAAATGCCATTTTAATTGAGATAGACAATGAAATTTAGTCCACTGCTAGACGAGTTAATTCAGTCCCTACGTTGTTTACCAGGGGTTGGGCCTAAATCGGCGCAACGTATGGCGTTTCAATTACTTGAGCGAGACAGGAAAGCGGGGCTTAAATTAGCCTCTGCCCTGTCGAGTGCCATGAGTGATATCGGTCATTGTCAGTCTTGCCGAACCTACACTGAAGAAACGTTATGTCCGATTTGTGCTAGCCATAAGCGCGGCTCGTCTTCGACGATTTGTGTGGTCGAAACGCCAGCCGATGTGTTAGCCATTGAAGCGGGTGGACATTTTACGGGTCGCTATTTTGTTTTGCTGGGCCATTTATCCCCCCTCGATGGTGTGGGGCCTGAAGAGTTAGGCTTGGCGCTATTAGAGCGTCACTTAACCTCTGGCGATGTTGCTGAGCTGATTTTAGCGACTAATCCAACGGTTGAAGGTGAGGCCACAGCCCACTTTATCGCCGATATGGCAAGGCGCCACAAGGTGCTGATCAGCCGCATCGCCCACGGCGTGCCCGTGGGTGGCGAACTGGAATATGTCGACAGCACCACCTTAGCGATGTCCTTCAATGGGCGTATCCCGCTGTAGCCTGTGATGGCCTAAAGAATAAACCCGCTGGCTCTGTGCTCGCGGGTTTTTATTTTATGGCTGTATTTGTTTAGCGAACATGCCCTAGCGTGTCTAGGTCTAACATTCCTTTCTTCATTCTGACATAGGGATAGCGTAATTTCGGTTTGATACTGCCTTATTTTTCGCCATTTGATCTGTGATTTTATCTCCCCCCTTGAAAAGTGGATTTGCAGCCCCATTTTATAAAGCACTGAGCGTTTGCTTTAACCAAATTGCGTAACAAATAAGGAAAATTTCATGTCACAACAAGAAACTCATGGTTTTCAAACTGAAGTCAAACAGCTGTTGCATTTGATGATCCATTCTTTGTATTCCAACAAAGAAATTTTCTTGCGTGAACTGGTCTCTAACGCTGCGGATGCGGCCGATAAGCTGCGTTACCTTGCGTTGACCAACGACGCGTTATACGAAGGTGACGGTGAGCTACGTGTGCGTATCAGCGCAGACAAAGAAAAAGGCACTGTGACCATCGAAGACAACGGCGTGGGTATGACCCGCGATGGCGTGATTGAGCATTTAGGTACGATCGCCAAATCGGGCACCGCTGAATTCTTTAAAAACCTCTCTGGTGAAGCCTCAAAGGATTCGCAGCTAATCGGTCAATTCGGTGTGGGCTTCTATTCCGCCTTTATCGTAGCGAAAAAAGTCACCGTTCGTACCCGTGCTGCCGGCCATAAGGCCGATGAAGCCGTATTGTGGGAATCGGAAGGTGAGGGTAGCTTCACCGTTGAAACTATCACCAAGGCGAGCCGTGGTACTGAAATTACCCTGCACCTGCGTGATGAAGAGAAAGAGTTTGCCGATGAGTGGCGCCTACGCTCCAT
This sequence comes from Shewanella sp. POL2, assembly GCF_000282755.1. Taxonomy (NCBI): domain Bacteria; kingdom Pseudomonadati; phylum Pseudomonadota; class Gammaproteobacteria; order Alteromonadales; family Shewanellaceae; genus Shewanella; species Shewanella sp. POL2. The sequence goes on along the minus strand of NZ_AKZL01000003.1, from coordinate 50,480 downwards.
CATCACTAAATACTCAGACCATATTTCAATCCCAGTAGAAATGTGGCAGGAAGGCACCCCTGAGCGCGATGGCCCAGACGGTGAAAAAATTCCTGCAACCGAAGGCTATTGGAAGGTCATGAACAAGGCGACTGCGCTGTGGATGCGTAATAAGTCTGAGATCACTGACGAAGAATACCAAGAATTTTATAAGCATATTTCCCACGACTACACAGACGCTCTGCTGTGGAGTCATAACCGCGTTGAAGGTAAACAGGAATACACTAACCTGTTGTATATCCCTTCAAAAGCGCCGTGGGATCTGTGGAACCGTGACCGTAAGCATGGCCTGAAACTCTTTGTGCAGCGCGTGTTTATCATGGATGACGCTGAGCAGTTTATGCCATCTTACCTGCGTTTTGTGCAGGGTTTGATTGACTCAAACGATCTGCCGCTAAACGTGTCCCGCGAGATTTTACAGGACAATCACATCACCAAAGCGATGCGCACCGGTATCACTAAGCGTGTGCTGGGTATGTTGGAAAAACTGGCAAAAGACGATGCGGAAAAATACCAAAAATTCTGGGCCGAATTTGGTCAAGTGTTGAAAGAAGGTCCAGCGGAAGACTTTGCAAACCGTGAGCGTATTGCAGGCTTACTGCGTTTTGCGTCTACCCATACTGGCAGCGCGGCACCAACTGTGTCACTCGACGACTACATTAGCCGCATGAAGGAAGGCCAAACCAAGATTTACTATATCGTTGCCGACAGCCACGAAGCCGCGGCCAACAGCCCACACTTAGAACTGCTGCGTAAGAAAGGCATCGAAGTGTTGCTGATGTCAGAACGTATCGATGAGTGGTTAATCAACCACTTAACTGAGTACAAAGAAAAACAATTGCACTCAGTCACCCGTGGCGAGCTGGAATTAGGTGAGCTGGAAGATGCGGCCGAGAAGGAAGCACAGGAGAAACTCGCTGAAGAGTCTGCACCACTGATTGAACGCATTAAAGCGGCATTAGGCGCTAGCGTGGCCGATGTGAAAGTCACTTCACGCTTAACCGATACCCCAGCCTGTGTGGTCACGGGTGAAGGTGAAATGTCGACGCAAATGATCAAACTGATGCAGGCTGCCGGCCAGCCAGTGCCAGAGGTCAAGCCGACGTTTGAGATCAACCCTGCGCACCCATTAGTGTCGCGCCTTAATGATCTTCAGGATGAAGCCGCCTTTGCCGATTGGTCGAATCTGTTATTGCAACAGGCGCAATTGTCGGAGAAGGGCAGCCTAGCGGACCCATCTGCCTTTATTAAGCTGATGAACCAAATGTTATTGGCAAGCCTGAAGTAACACATTCGGGGCACTTGAGTAGAGACACAAGTGCCCCGATTCCGTTTTAGGCACCGCGAGTCGCATTATCCTAGGGCATTTCCCCGTAGAGGTGCCAGATTGGGAGTAAGGAAAACCATGGACAATATCCTCGATCTAACGAAAGACAATATTCAGCAAGTGGTTGATGCTTCGATGCAGCAACTGGTGGTGATGGTGTTTTGGGCCCAGCCACAGCCGCAGAGTGTTGCCATGGTGCAAACACTCGAGCAACTTGCCACCCAGCATGCTGGCCGTTTTGTGCTGGCGAAAGTGAACTGTGAAACTGAGCTGGAAATCGCGAACTATTTCCGCATTCAAGCACTGCCGACCACTTTAGTGCTCGATAAGGGCCAACCAATCGATGGCTTTGCGGGCATGCAGGAGGCGGCGCAGGTCAACACTATGCTGGAGAAACACTTGCCTCCGTTATGGCAATTGCAGCTTGAGCAAGCCAAAGCCTTGTTAGCCTTAAGCCAAGTATCGGCGGAGGATTTAACCACTGCGGCCGTGTTGCTGAAAGACGCCTATAGCGCCTCAAATCATGCTGCTGAGGTGAGTTTGGTGCTCGCCGATGTGTATTTGATGCAGGGTGAACTCGCCCAAGCGCAAACTTTACTCGAACAGATTGGCCTTGCCGATCAAGACAGTTATTACCAGAGCTTAAAGGCGAAATTAACCCTTGCCTTGGATGCGGCGGACACACCTGAAATTCGTGATTTACAGCAGAAGTTTGAGCATAATCCGCAGGATTTAGTGTTATTACTCGAACTTTGTAAAGCCTTGCATTCGGCTCACCGCGATGAAGAAGCACTTGCGCATTTATACGGTGTGTTATCTAAAGACTTGAATGCCGAAAATGGCAAAGTAAAACAAGTCTTTATGGAGATTTTAACAGCCCTTGGTCAAGGTAATAGTCTTGCTAACCAGTACCGTCGCAAGCTGTATACCTTGCTCTACTAAGGATAAAATTTGCCACAAAACGGCGATTTATTTGCGGTTTCTGAGGCTAAAGTCGAAGCTAAAAGCCTTCTCAATGGCGGTCAGATGTGCGAAGATCGCCGCCCTAAGAAGAATATCAATGCGAAAAAGAGGACTCTTGAGATGCGCATTATCCTATTGGGCGCCCCAGGTGCCGGTAAAGGTACCCAGGCCCAGTTCATTATGGAACAGTATGGTATCCCACAAATTTCTACTGGCGATATGTTACGTGCTGCTGTTAAAGCCGGTACTCCGCTGGGTTTAGAAGCGAAGAAAGTGATGGATGCAGGCCAACTGGTTTCTGATGATCTGATCATTGGACTGGTTAAAGAGCGTATCGCACAGGACGACTGTGCTAAAGGTTTCCTGTTAGACGGTTTCCCACGCACTATCCCGCAAGCGGATGCGATGGCGGCAAACGGTATCAGCATTGATCACGTGATTGAAATCGATGTGCCAGACGAAGAAATCGTTAAGCGTATGAGCGGCCGTCGCGTTCACCCAGGTTCTGGCCGTGTTTACCACGTGGTATTCAATCCACCTAAAGTGGAAGGCAAAGACGATGTGACTGGCGAAGACTTAGCAATTCGTCCAGATGACGAAGAAGCCACAGTGCGTAAGCGTTTAGGCATTTACCACGAACAAACTAAGCCATTGGTTGAATACTATGGCAAAGTGGCTGCGGCGGGTCACACTCAATACCATAAATTTGATGGTACTCAGTCGGTTGCTGCTGTGAGTGAACAGTTAGCCAGCGTGCTGAAATAAGCATCATTCGCTAAATTCGAGAACAAGTTCTCATATTAAGAAAAAGCCTGCTATTGCAGGCTTTTTTTATTGGCAACTGAATGTTAGCCTGCCGAGGTATTAGGCTGATAAAAGGTAACACATTGACTTCTCCCTCTCCTGCGTTTGGCGTGTTATTGGTCAATCTCGGCACGCCCGATGAACCCACTCCCAAAGCGGTTAAGCGATTCCTCAAACAGTTTTTAAGTGATCCTCGGGTCGTCGATTGGTCCCCTTGGCTGTGGCAGCCGATTTTGCAGGGGATAATCCTTAATACCCGACCCGCCAAGGTGGCCAAACTATATCAGAGTGTGTGGACAGAGCAGGGCTCGCCGCTGATGGTGATAAGTGAGCAGCAGGCACAAAAGTTAGCCACGGATCTGAGCGCGACCTTTAATCAAACTATTCCCGTTGAACTCGGCATGAGCTATGGCAATCCTTCGATTGATAGCGGCTTTGCCAAACTCAAAGCCCAAGGCGCCGAGCGTATCGTCGTACTGCCGTTATATCCGCAATATTCCTGCTCAACTGTCGCCAGCGTGTTCGATGCGGTGGCGCAGTATTTTGCTAAAGTGCGCGATATTCCTGAGCTGCGCTTTAGCAAACAGTATTTTGACCATGAAGCCTATATCGCGGCTTTAGCGCATTCGGTTAAGCGCCATTGGAAAACCCATGGCCAGGCCGACAAGTTGATTTTATCCTTCCACGGTATTCCGCTGCGGTATGCCACTGAAGGCGATCCCTATCCTGAGCAGTGTCGCACTACCGCCAAGTTACTGGCACAGGCTCTGGGATTAACCGATGGACAATGGCAGGTGTGTTTCCAATCCCGCTTCGGCAAAGAAGAGTGGTTAACCCCTTATGCTGATGAACTGCTGGCCGATTTACCCCGCCAAGGCGTGAAAAGCGTTGATATAATTTGCCCAGCCTTTGCCACTGATTGCCTCGAAACCTTAGAGGAAATTTCGATTGGTGGTAAAGAGACTTTCCTGCATGCGGGTGGTGAGGCCTATCACTTTATTCCCTGTTTAAATGATGATGAGCTCCATATCGAGCTGCTCAGGCAATTGGTACAAGAACAAGCTCAACCTTGGATACGCGCAGAGTGACGGTAAATTTCTCCCGTTGAAACCTAAACACGGCCTAGTTTCATGCTGATTTTATGGTAGAATCTGCGCCCTTTGTGGCTCGGGAGTGGATTTTTTATCTCTCTAGCCTAGACTCATTATTTTTAGGACACGATGAGCCAACGCTCGTTGTAATGCCCATTAGCATGGATGCCAGGAAAAGAGAGCCACTATGAAGTTTCCCGGTCAGCGCAAATCGAAACATTATTTTCCGGTCAAAACCCGTGACCCATTGCTTGAGCAATTAACGCAGCAACCTCAACCTTTTGCGACTTATATCAGCGGTATCGATCAAACCTTAGTGGATATCGAAGCCAAGGTAGAGGATGAGTTGCTCGGGCGTTATGGTTTACCCAAGGGTAATTCGACGCTTATCAATGATGAGCAAGCGCACGCCCTGTATACCGAGCTGAAACAAAACGGTTTGATCAGCGATGAGTTTGCGGGCGGCACTATTGGTAACACAGTGCACAATTATTCTATTTTGGCCGATGACCGCTCTGTGTTGTTTGGGGTGATGAGCCAAAATATCGAAGTCGGCAGTTACGCCTACCGTTATCTTTGCAACACCTCCTCTAAAGTAGACCTTAACTTCCTGCAACCCGTCGATGGCCCCATAGGTCGTTGTTTTACGCTGATTTCTGATTGCGGTGAGCGTACCTTCGCGATCAGTAAAGGGGCGATGGATAAGTTAACCCCAGAATACATTGATAAAGACGTAGTACAGGGCAGCTCTGCCTTGGTATTAACCGCCTATTTAATGCGTGCCAGCGGCGGCGACAGGATCACCGATGCGGCCATGTGCGCGATTGAATATGCCAAAGCAGCCGAAGTCCCTGTGGTATTGACCTTAGGCACACGCTTCTTAATCGAAGAAGATCCGGTTTGGTGGCAAAACTTTATCCAAGAGCATGTGACCATTTTGGCGATGAACGAAGATGAAGGCGAGGCGTTAACTGGGTTTCGCGATCCGCTGCTTGCCAGCGAAAGAGCCCTCGAGTGGTGCGATATGGTGTTAACCACCGCTGGCCCAATCGGGCTTTATACCGCAGGTTATACCGATGATGCCGAAAAGCGCGAGACCACTCATACGCTGCTGCCAGGTGCTATCCCTGAATTTAACCGTTATGAGTTCTCACGTCCTAAGCTTAAGCGTGATTGCGAAAACCCGATTAAAGTCTATGCCCATATTTCCCCTTACATGGGCGGCCCTGAGAAAATCGGCAACACCAATGGTGCGGGCGATGGTGCGTTGTCGGCGTTATTGCATGACTTGGCGGCCAATACCTTCCACAAGACCAACGTGCCAGGCTCAAGTAAGCATAAGCGTGATGGCTTATGTTATTCATCCTTCTCACAAATTTGTAAGTACGCTAACCGCGTGGCCTATGAGGTATTAGCGCAGCACAGTCCGCGTTTGTCCCGTGGGTTACCCGAGCGTGAAGACAGCTTAGAAGAATCCTACTGGGAAAGATAAACCAGCATAGGTTTCAGTTAATAAGGGCAATAGCGGCAAACCGTTATTGCCCTTGTTGTTTTTAGGCGCAAATAAATGATAACGTTAGGCGGTTTACCGCTCCCAATAACAGCGAATATTTAAGGTGGAATTTTCGGTGAAAGCGCAGATCTTAAGAGAAATGAAGGTACTCAAGGCGATTGAGCCTGAGTTTGAAGTGCAGCGCCGCGTGGCGTTTATTAAAACCAAGCTCAAAGAGGCCCGCAGTAAGGCGTTGGTATTAGGGATCAGCGGAGGTGTGGATTCATCGACGGCGGGGCGTTTATGCCAGTTGGCCGTTGATAGCCTCAATAGTGAACATCCCGAGGGCGGTTATCAGTTTATTGCGGTGCGTTTACCCTATCAAATTCAAAAAGATGAGCATGAAGCTCAGCAAGCGTGCCAATTTATTCAGCCATCCAAATTAGTCACAGTAAATGTGCACCAAGGTGTTGATGGCGTGCATCAAGCCACCTTAAGTGCGTTTGTTGAGGCGGGACTGAGTATGCCGGATGAGGCGAAAGTGGATTTTGTTAAGGGCAATGTTAAAGCGCGGATGCGCATGATTGCCCAGTATGAGTTAGCGGGATTAGTCGGCGGCTTAGTGGTGGGGACTGATCATAGCGCCGAAAACATTACCGGTTTTTATACCAAATGGGGCGATGGTGCCTGTGATCTCGCGCCTTTATTTGGCCTCAATAAACGCCAAGTGCGCCAATTAGCGGCCTATCTCGGTGCTCCTGAGTCATTAGTTTACAAGGCACCAACGGCGGATTTAGAGGACAACAAACCGCTACTCGAAGATGAAGTCGCGCTCGGGCTGACCTATGAGCAAATTGATGATTTCCTCGAAGGAAAGGTCGTTGATAAGGCTGTGGAAGAGAAGCTTATCAATATCTATAAGGCCACCCAACATAAGCGCCAGCCCATTCCAACCATCTACGACTGATTTTTATCACTAACCTTGGCATAGGCAATGCTATCTAAGTTTTCTTTTAAAGCACTCGGCTTATCTGGGTGCTTTTTTATGAAATTTTTATCAAGTCAGATACGTTTCGTAGATGCGAGCGTGTAAGTGCAATCAGGGCATTAGAGTATTGGCGGTAATCTAAGTAGGGCGTGAGTAGCACTGATATCGAGTGGGAAGATTGAGTCTGCATTATTGTCGTGATGTCTTGCAGTTTACCTTGGGAGGCTTGCATCAATTGCAGTACTGTTTGCTGGTTGGCGCTTTGCTGAGGGCCTGCGGCGATATGACTCTCGATAGCAATTCCTAATGCCGTCGCGGCAGCTTGCCCACACACAATATGAATATTGGCATGGGGCGATAGGGCACTAGCACCTATCAAGAGCATTTGGTGTTTTTTGAGTAATAAGTTGTCGCGATAGTGGCGCCAATCCTCACTGGGGGCGCAAATTTTGGCCATAATGGTGAAGATCTTACGCCAGTGGTTACCGTTTAAGGCGATGAGTTCTGCTATCGCGTTATCCTGCTCCCAATGCCAATATTCAGGCATGAGTGGGGGATTAGGGAGATAAAACGCATAGGACGCTGTGGCTGGACCAATATGCATAATAAGTAAAATTTGCGAATATCGAATAAAAGTAGAGCGGATATTAACCTAAATAGGGTAAACCGCCGAAACTAAAATGCCATCAAAACAAATCTTAAATATGAATATTGAGGTTTATTTTTATCTAACCGTATAATCTGCATGCGAATTTTTATAGGAACCATGGGGCAGCAATGAAAGCCATTATCATAGGCTCAACTAAACATTTATTTTTCGCTGCCTTTTATGGCTGTTTAGGTATTGCAGTTGCCTTATTAGTGACTGGAATTTATTTTCTCAATGCTAAACCCGATCTGTCCCTCTGGCACACGACTGAGTTAAAACACGAATTCCACTACAACACTAAACTCCATAACTTTGGTGATTACATTGCCTTAGAAGATAAGCTTTTCACTGAGGTCGATAACAAAGTACTCAAAAAAGTGTCGGCGGCAGATGCATCGCCCGTCAATCGTTATGTTAAAAACAGCCTTGCCGATCCCGCGAGATGGCCACAAAACTGGAATCGCAGTTTTGAATGGCCTAAAGCCAATGCGCCTTTTGGCGTATTGTTGCTCCATGGTATGTCAGATTCACCCTATGCTATGTCTAATGTGGCAGCACATTTTAAAGGTAAAGCCCATGTACTTGGATTAAGACTTCCAGGCCATGGCACCATTCCTAGTGGTTTGACGAGCCTGTACTGGCAAGACTTAGCCGCCGCAGTTAATTTGGCAACGGCGCACATGAAACAAGAACTTAAAGGTAAGCCGTTATTTGTTATTGGCTTTTCAACGGGCGCTGCAGTGGCACTTAACCATGAACTTGAACTGATTAATCAAGATAAAGCGCCTGACTACGCAGGGATGATTTTTATGTCGCCCGCAATTGGCCTTGCGCCCATTGCGGCAGCGGCTCGCTGGCAAAGTTGGATAGGCCGTTTGCTCGACTTAGATAAGCTGCAATGGAATAGTATTCAGATGGAATACGATCCCTTTAAGTACATGTCTTTTGCCGTCAACGCAGGGGATGTCGTCTACCAATTGGCATTACGTAATCAGAGTTTGTTAAGCGGATTAACGCCTTTGCAGCGAGAACAGATTCCAGCCATCTTAAGCTTTCAATCCGTTGCCGATGCAACGGTATCTAGTGCAGCTGTAGTGAGTTTGTTGTATCAAACGCTACCGCAAAAGGGCCATGAATTAGTGTTATTTGATATGAATCGTACTGTTATCAACAGTAAGTTAATGACAAATGATCCACTACCCGCTTTGTTACCAACAGCCACTGACAACATTCATTACCGAGGCACGCTGATTGAAAATATCAATAACGAAACGACTCAGGTTCAAGCTCGGGAATTTGGATTGAGGCCACAGGATGAGTCGTTATCTCAGATTGAACACCTCCCGCTTCATTGGCCGGCGGGCGTGTATTCTCTTTCTCATGTTGCGTTACCTTTTGCTGAAAATGATGGCCTATATGGCATGTCAAGCAATGAGAAGCTAACCCGCATACAAATAGGCGCAGCCGCTTCCCGTGGTGAGCGAGGCGTTTATAGTGTGCCTGCTTCAGAAATGTTACGTCAAAAATGGAACCCCTTTTTCCCCTATATGATGGACCGAATTGAACAATATCGAAGTGCACATATGCCGAATGAGGCACACTGAAAGGTATAATAGTTTGAAAATGTAGTCATTCAGGCCAGAAACTAAGCAGTTGATCAAACAGACTTCACTAAGCACTTGCGTTGATTGAATCCAATTGCTAAAGTCTGCGTCACTTAAGGTGAACCCCACTCGATAGCATCTTAAGTAATAAGTACTTAAGCTGATGTCGTACAGTTCTATTAAGTACAATATTTCGGTATGTAGCGCAGCCCGGTAGCGCACTGTCATGGGGTGTCAGGGGTCGGAGGTTCGAATCCTCTCATACCGACCAAATTCATAAACAATAAAGCCTGCAATCTTAATCAGTTGCGGGCTTTTTTGTGTCTGCTTGTTTATGCAAGGGTGGACTAACGGGGGACTAACGGAATTCAAAAATTCTTTTTCCAATTAGTGCTTTGCCTTAGTTTTATTAATGGCTGAATTTAATCTCAGCGTGTGGAACTTCGGTCCATTGCAGGTGATCCCGCACATAGATTTTGGTGGACTTGGCATCGGTGTGAGCCATCCGACCTTGAGGGTCAACACCCATATCCGAAAACAATCTGGCAGATAGCGCACGTATCTCGTGGAAGGTTGGGCGCTGGCTCATTTCTAAATGGTCGCACAGACCTAACTCATCCCTTAATACCGAAAAGGCTCTGCTAAGGTAATTAGGATCAAGCTGATAGCGGTGGTCTGTGGCCACACTTTGTTTATTCTGTTTGTCTGGTCGGCGATGAACCACATAAGGGCAAAGGAACCCATCGCGACTCTTATCGATAATGCGGGATTACCATTAGCGAGACGGCCGCCCCATGGCCGCTCTTTGGCATCCATGCCATCGCGGCATTCGTGAATCCATTCACATCAGACGGGCGAGCATCCACGGATGGACTTGAACAACATCCGTGTTTAACGGCCAGTTCGCCATCTGATAGGCAGGACGCCTGAATGTCGTACAATGCAGGGACGCATGAGAACGACCATGGCTCTCGTTCATAAGCTTAGAAACCCTAGGTTTCTATTCACCGTGTCGATGATCAAATACCATGGCTCATCATAAGCCAATACCAGCAAAACAGTTCTAATTCCTAACACGTAATCTCCCACTCAGCTTTATTTTAATCCTGTCAGTTATTCAACGCATTTCTAGCTTTGAATATTTCTACTACTTAAAAATCATATTCTTACAAAATAGGGGAGTGCGATAAGGGCGATGCCGATGGCGATAAGTAGTGCGAGATTGGTGACAAAATAAGGGTAAATCATCAGGGTGAGGCCGACGGCCAGAGGGATGGGGGCGGCTTGGCGCTTGCCGTAGGTGAAAAAGCCAAGATCAAAGAGGCCAAAGACTAAACTCCATAACAATAATGTTGGGTTATCAAACACCTTGAGCTCCTCTGTGATTAGCCTTGGTAAGCTCCAGCCTTTTACTCTGCCATATTGGTCAAACGATGAGCTAGTGCTGCGCCGCTGAATTGAGTCTACTGCTAAAACTCCTTTGGCGTAATTAAGCTTTATTCATCTTATTCGTTGCGTGAATACGCTATGTTAGTGCGCTGTTTTATTTACATTTTTAATACATTGAGGATTCAGGTTATAGCTCATATAACTCTAAGGGTAAGCCGTCGGGGTCGCTAAAGAAGCTGAACTTTTTACCAGTGTATTCGTCAATGCGGACAGGTTCGACGGCGATATCATGGGCCGTAAGATGCTCGATCGCCGTTTCAATCGATTCGACGCGAAAGGCAAGGTGCCTAAGACCGCAGGCCTCGGGATAGCTAGGGCGCTTGGGAGGATTGTCGAAGGAAAACAACTCGATTTGACTCTTATCCGGTAGTTGTAAATCGAGTTTGTAGGACTGGCGTGCCTCACGATAATGCTCTGCCAGCACGCTAAGGCCAAGAATCGTCACATAAAAGTGTTTGGACTTTTGATAGTCACTGCAAATAATCGCTGCATGGTGAATGCCGAGTAACATGGCTTGCCTCTGTACTGTTTAACTGATGTTTAGGCTAGTGTGTTTTAAAAAAGCCAGAGTCACAACGGTGTGTGACTCTGGCGCTAACCTAAGATTTTTATCTTACTTCGCTAGCTGGCTAATGGGCGAGTTCAAATATCGCGGAGGACAGAGGTGCTAGCTGCAACTGAACTTGACCTTCACCTTGTTCGACAACCAACTGCGCCGTATAGTCTTCCAGTAAATCCTTAAGCGGATAGGTTGCATCGGTTAACTGCCATTGCGCAATCAGAGATTGGGGCAGTTTAAGTGAAAATAACTTGGCTTGGGTTTGACTAAAGTTACTGACAATAATCAGCTTTTGGCCTTTGTTAGCGGTGGTATTGGCCTCAAAGCGGACAAAAGCGAAGGTTGCGTCATCATAACCCGTTGCGCTGCCATTGATTGTCTTATTGTTGGCCTTATTGCTAGCCTTTGCAGCCGCTACCTCGCTGCGGTTAGTTTCATCTAGCGAGTCATATTGCCCCAAGAGCGCGGGCGCATTTTTCCCCGTGCTGAGGTTCAATAGTTTTTGATAGTAGGTGCGCAGCGCGGCTTCTGTTGTTGTCGATTGGCCGCCATCAAATTTACCTTGATTCATCCAGCGCTGATGGGCAGGAACGCCCGCATAATCAAAAATACTGGTGCGCGAAGCATGGCCAAAGCCTAGGTTTTGCGTCGCCGCTTCACCTACTTCTTGACCAAAATAAATCAAGGTGGGTGAGGTACTTAAGGTTGCTGATACCACCATCGCGGGCAGGGCGTAGCGGGGATCGACCGCATCCGTTGACGCATTACCACTTAAACGACCTAAAAAGGCGGCATTGGCGATGCGCTGCTCGTCGTGGTTTTCTAAAAAATGCAGCATATGCGGGGCGATATCTTGCACTTTGGCCTGATCTGCGGCGATCTGCGCGGTACTTTTTTGCCCTGCCATAATGGCTTTGAGGGTGTCGTAAAGATCCACTTTGTCGTAGAGGTAATCCATTTTGCCGAGCTGAATATAGTCGCGATACAACGCGGGGTTATAGACCTCAGCTAAGATAAAAGCTTCGGGATGACTATGTTTTATATGACTATTTAAATAGCTCCAAAACTCGACAGGCACCATTTCGGCCATATCGTAACGAAATCCATCGACTCCCATCGCTAACCAATACTGGGCAATTTGATTGAACTTGATCCAAGAGTTAGGTAATTCACGGGTTCGTTGCTGCCAAAAAGCATAGTGCTGCTCGGTGCCGAGTGTGGCATAGCGTGGCGGTAGTGCGGGGAAATCATGGCTGCCATCGGGTCGGACACCGTAATTGATTTTGACGGTTTCATACCAGTCGTTCATATCTGGCTTGGCAAGGCGTGAGCCATTGCCCGTCCATTTGGCGGGGATTTCCTTAAATTGACCATCACTTAGGGGATGCGATTCACCGCCTAACGGTTTGAGGCTCTCTGGTAAATCGGGCACTTGAAAGCCAGAGGATTGCTTGTTATCAATCACATAGTAAAAGTTATTATGCTTTGCATATTCAAGGGTTTGATTATCGTCTTCACCAAAATCGCGCACGTCATCTGGCTTAGTGATGGAATGATAATTACGCGCCACATGGTTAGGCACTATATCGATAATTACCTTTAAGCCTTGCCTGTGGGTGCGCTCGATAAGTGCCTGAAATTCCTGTAAACGCTTGGTGGGATCAACCGCTAAATCGGGGTTTACGTTGTAATAATCTTTAACCGCATAGGGCGAACCGGCGCGGCCCTTAACCACATCGGGATCATCGTGACTAACACCAATCGCACTGTAATCGCCAATTAAGGCGTGGTGGGGCACTCCCGTATACCACACATGGGTAACGCCTAAGTCTTTGATACTTTTGAGCGCTGTGTCATCAATATCATTAAATTTACCCACACCGTTTTCGCTAATCGTGCCCCAAGGTTTATTGGTGGTGTTTTTATTGCCATAGAGTCGGGTAAAAATTTGATAAACAACAGGTTTGTACTTGTTTGCTTGCTCAGCATTGTGATGGGCTGGCAGGATTTCGCCTTCGGCCACATTTGGATTGGCAAGCAGGGTTTTAGCCGCCACTGAATCCAACGCGGTTGCTTGAGTGCTGATTACTGATGCTGCCATAGCGCAAAAGGTGCTAATGCTGCTGAGGGCCAGTAGGGTTAATCCCTGATGCCAGCGATAAGCGCGACGTTTACTGCTGTTAGATAATAGAAAATTCAACCTAGGTTCCTTTACTGACCTGGTGGCCAAACTGTAGGTTGGCCGCGCTGTTAGCTAAGCATGCTTAGCTGCTTGATTGAGTATGGGTTATTGATGATTGAGTTCAAGCAGCATGACACCGGCATTGGGCAGGGCAAGTGATTGATTAAGATTAATCTTATCTCCAGTGAGGACTGAATTCGCCGAGGTGTTGCCCGCCAATACCTTGCTAAAACGGCTTAACTCCAGCGTTTGCGCTTGGTCATTCTTGTTGTAAATCACCATCACTTTATCTGCATCGGCTTGATAGCAGGCATTGTCCGCTGCGACATGTTTTGCGACGCATCGAAATTGCACATAAATGCCGTTTTGCGGCACAAAGTGCAGTAAATCGCCCGTTTGCAGCGCGGCTGAATGTTTACGGTAATTGAGTAGGGGGCGCACAAACGCAAGTGCTTGCTGCTGTTTTGCGTTTAGCCCTTTACCGCTAAAACCGTTGACTTTGCTATTGGCAAAGCCACCCGGAAAATTGCTGCGCACTACACCGTCGTGGCGACCTTCGGTGGGGCTGGTCATCAATACTTCTGTGCCGTAAAACAGCTGTGGAATGCGTTTGGCCGTTAACACATAGGTGAGGGCAATTTGATACAGCGGCAGGTTTTCTTTAAGCAGACTATAAATCCGATTAGTGTCGTGGTTGCCTTCAAAGAGGACTAACTGGCTTGGGGTTGCATACACCACATCATTCGCTAACATCTCGTAAAGCTTGATAAAACCTGTGTCCCAACCTTCTGGCTCGTTGAGGCTTTCAACCAGCTTTTCATAAAGAGGAAAATCCATCAGGCTCGGCAAATCTGAGCTATAGCCATCGGCATTGATTTTGCCTTTTTGCCAATAGGCGACGGTAATGGGATTGGCGGTCCATTCTTCTCCGACAATATTAAAATGCGGGTATTCCGCCATTAAGGCTTTTGACCATCGGGCTAAAAAGGCTTTATCGGCGTAGGAGTAAGTGTCTTCACGAATGCCCGAAAGCCCCGCGTATTCCACCCACCAAATGCTGTTTTGAATAAGGTAAGTCGCAAGCTTTGGATTGCGTTGATTAAGATCGGGCATCGAATCGACAAACCAACCGTCGACAAAATCCCGTTTATCCTGCGTGTCGGCGTAGGGATCTTGCACTGTGGTGCGTCTATGACTGGTAAAGTTCGGGCTAGTAGAACTGGCCGCAGGAGACGTTGTGGCGTTTTTTGTATCGGGATGCTGCGGGACATTGAGCCAGTCACTGCTCGGTAAATCCTTTAGCCACCAATGGTTTGAGCCGATATGGTTAAGTACTACGTCTTTAATCACCCCTAGGCCACGTTGTTTAGCCTCCGTGACTAACCTTTGGTAATCCTGATTGCTGCCAAAACGCGGGTCGACCCGATAAAGATTGGTAATGGCGTAACCATGGTAGGAGTATTGGGCTTGGTTATTTTCAAGCAGTGGGTTGATCCACAGCTGAGTGACGCCCAGTTTGGCTAAGTAATCTAAGTGCTGGCGTATACCTTCGATATCGCCGCCATGGCGCCCATCGGAATTTTCTGGTGCTGCCTGCTCGAGCATATCGGCTTGATTGTCGTTACTTGGGTCGCCATTGGCGAATCGGTCAGGGGTGATAAGGTAAATCACATCTTTATTGCTAAAGCCTTGGCGCTCACTGCTGCCATCAGCCCGTGCAGCTAAAGTGTAGGGCACTCGAAAGAGCTGCTTATCGCCAGCGAGAATGCGGATGTCAAAGGTCTGCGGTTTGGCTTGGTGCAAGTCTAAATTGATAAACAAATAATGGGGATTATCCGTCTGTTCAATCCCTTCAAACACCACATCTTTGCCTGCTATCTCAACCTTAAGCTGTGTTGCATCCGCAGGCAGGGCACTGCTGTGCAGCATTAATTGCAGCTTTGGATTATGCATGCCCGCCCACCAAGATAGCGGTTCGAGAGTTAAAGGATCTGTTGAATTGACTTCACTAGCACTGAGATTGGCTGATAATAACGCTGTAGAATCAATTGTACCCGCTTGAGTATTCCAGCTGATTAAAAAGCTAATACTGAGTAGTAGATGTCGTCGTGTGAAGATCATAATTGTTCCTTATTCATTGCCAAGTATTGACACTTTTAGGCTTCTTTACTTGATGAGGCTTAAACTAGTTGTGCTAGATACTGTTCATGGGTTGGCATATTACTCACGGTGTTTTTGATTATCACTTTGATATTGCTTAAAAATTCAGTTAAAGCCTCAGGGGCGACTGTGTTTGCGAGTGGATTATAATCTGTAGGGATGATTCCCTGTCCTAACATCACTTGAATCCAAGCGGCTTCCGTAAAGAGTTCATCCTTGTGCCTAAAAATAGCGCCCGTTTCGCTAAAAAGGCTGATCTTCTGTTGCAAGCTTTTAGGTATCAGCATTTGCTGACAGGCGCTCCATAGCGTGTCGGTATCTGAGTTTGAACGTTGGTTTAGGTAATAGTGCAGGATAATAAAGTCGCGAATTTGTTCGAATTCGAGCTGAGATTGCCGGTTAAACTCATCCACAGTTGCTTGGACTACACCTTGGTGGGGAAACAATTTAGTTAAGCGAATGATGGCCGATTGCACTAAATGAATGCTTGTAGATTCAAGAGGTTCTAAAAAACCACTTGAGAGACCTATAGCAACACAATTATGCTGCCACTGTTTAAGCCTACGGCCAGGAATAAAGGATATTTTTTTCGGCTCAGCGAGAGGTTTACCTTCAAGTGTCGACAGTAGTTTTGCTTTTGCCTCGTCATCACTCATATAGCGGCTGCTATAAACGATGCCATTTCCTGTTCTGTGTTGTAGCGGGATCCGCCATTGCCAACCAGCCTCATGGGCAATCGAGCGCGTGTAGGGTTTTATTACACCACCTTTTTCACTGGGCACGGCGAAAGCACTGTCGCACAGTAGCCAATCTTGGTAACTCTCATAGCCAACATTAAGTGTTTTTCCTATTAATAGGGCAGCAAATCCTGAGCAATCAATAAAAAAATCACCGTGAACAGATTTACCAGACACCAGTGTCAGATTGGCAATATGGCCATTATCTAGGCAATTTACCGCTTCAACTTTACCTTCAATGCGTTTTACGCCAGCTTTTTCGCTGTATTGTCGTAGTAACTGAGCGTAGCAAGCAGCATCGAAATGATAGGCATGGGTTATACCCGCCAAAGGTGAATGGGGGATTTGTTCAAGTGATTGGAATTTATTACTGATCGCGGCTCGATAATTGAGGGAATAATCCCAAAATGCGCTTATTTCCTGTGGTTTAGCACTTAGCCAATAATGGTGAAATTGCGTAAATCCTATATCTTTACCAATATTGCCAAAGGCATGCATATAGTTATCACCCTGTTTGCCCCAGTGTTCAAATTGAATACCGAGCTTAAAAGTGGCGTGGGTCGCTTTGATAAATTCGTTTTCGGGGATCCCTAGAACACTGTTGAATAATTGCAGTGGTGGAATAGTGGCCTCACCTACACCAATGGTGCCAATATCTTCTGACTCTACGAGAGTAATGCTAAGGGTGTGTTTAAATAATTTTGCTAATAATGCGGCCGTCATCCAACCCGAAGTGCCGCCACCTACAATGACAATATCTTTGATTTGACTCATGATCTAAGCCCTTTAGTTGATGTTTAAGGCTGATGACTCAATGGGAAATTACTGATAATTGAACAATAAAGAGAAAAGCCTCTGCAGTAGATTGCAGAGGCTTGGTACGTAAACGATTAGAACTTGTAGTTAGCGCCTAACATAAAGTTACGACCATAGTTTTGATAATCACGCACTAAACGTTGATCAGAACCGAAGTAAGACGTAAAGGGTTCATTGGTTAAGTTGTTGACTTGGAAAAGAACAGACAGACCATACAATGATTCAATTCCACTTTCGCTAAAGTCATAGCTGACTTGGGCATCGACCACTGTTTCCGCTTTAATGTTGACGTTTTCACGTTGCAGACTGATCTTAGTTACTTCACCGAGGAAGTCACTGCGGTAACGTGAGCTGATACGCGCTTCAAAGCCTGAGTTTTCATAATAAACTGTGGCGTTAAAGGTTTTTTCAGACAAGCCAGGCAGGGTTGTGGGTTCGCTCGTTGGTGTTTCTTTCACTTCACTGTCATTGTATGAACCACTCAGTACAGTACCAAAGCCACCGAGCACATCAGCGAACATGCCAAAATCTACTGAAACGGCAGCCTCAATCCCTTGAACATAACCTCCTTCACCATTTTGAGGTTGGTCGATATTACCAATCGGGTTGTCTGTTGGCTTTTGTGGGAATAGGGTGCTGAAATCAAATTCGGTAAATTGATTGTAAACGTAGTTTTCAAGATCCTTATAGAATACGGCGACCGAGAAATACCCTTGATCACTGAAGTAGTTTTCATAACCTAAATCATATTGACGGGCTAACCAGGGACGAAGTTCAGGGTTACCCGCGTTACCATTCCAGTTAAGATTGCCACTACTTGGATTGGCTGTATAACTGTAGTTCAGGTTGGCATTCATTTTATCCATACGTGAACGGGTTAGTGTACGCGCAGCTGCAAAACGCACCACTTGGCTATCGGCCACTTCAAAACTTAAGTTCAAGCTTGGCAGCCATTCAACGTAGGAGTCACCCGCGGTGCGTGGTGTTAAAATTACTTTGCCGGCTTCTACAGTGGAAACAGTCCCATCCGACGACTGATCAGTATGAACTGCCTGAAGGCCGGCGTTACCCGTGAATGGAATACCAAAGACTTCAGATTCAAGATTTGCTAATACGTAACCCGTAGTAACTTTTTCCTGTACCGCCCAAGAATTAGTCGCGCGGCTTAAATCCACATCGGCGACGTCTGTTTCGATATAGTTGCCATCGTTGTAGAACGCTAAAGAGTCATAACTTAGCACATTGCCCATGCCAAAGAAGGCGAGGGAGGTCGGATCGAGTAAATACTTATCGGGTACTGTCATGGTGTAATCGGCAGAACCATCATAGCCTTTGAGCGTTAAATAATAACCTTTGTCGACTTTGGTTTTATCACGATCGGTCCGGTTTACACCAAATTCTATACTGCGAACTGCGCCACCATCGAGAATGTATTCGGCACTGAGACGCAAAGAGGTGAGTTCATCTTCAATTTCAGGCTTGTTAATAAAACCATCCTGAGTATTGGCGCCAAGCGGGCTGCCCCAACCGAGAGGGTCACCAAGTTTGATTAGGTTTTTATCTGCATAATCAATATTATGATCAAAAACATATCCACCTTTGCCATTATAGGCAAAGCTTAAATCATCCACAGCGCCTACGCCTGTTCCGCGGCCAGTACCCGAATAGCTCTCCATACCAATATCGGTACGGTTGGCTTTAGATAAGGAGACATCAGCTTCAAGGTTCCAACTATCATTGACGCTGAATTTGTTGTTCCAACCGAGGGATAAAGAGTCCGCGTCACGTTTGTTGACATCGTTACGTACAACCACTTCAGCGCCTTTGATTACACCTTCAGTCACCAGACCATCGACAGTCGTAGTGGCAACAACGCCGCCATTGGTGCCCCAAGCCGCAGGGATCTCAATACCACGTAGGCGTTGGTCGTCCACAAACTTGGAGTAGTACAGATCTAGAGTCGAGTGGAATCGCTCATTAGGGGCATATTCTACTACTGCAAGTACGCCATCACGCTCTAATTCACTAGAGCGAACAAAGGGTTTTGCACCACCTAATACACTGTCACCATTAGCATTATCTGGATAACCCCAGGCTTGCCAACGTTCTTCTTGGTTGGGAGACATCATGCGGGCATAACCAATGGCGACACCTAAGGTATCATCGGCAAATTGGTCAATATAAGAAATACTTCCGCGGTAACCTTTGTCGTCGGAGCCACTGTTGAGTGCGCCCAGGTCGTTCATTTCACCGCGCACTGCTACCGCAATCGTTTGTTCACCATGTGAAAGAGGGCTAATGGTTTGCATATCAACGGTACCGCCAATAGCTTGTGCCATTACCGATGCATCTGGTGTTTTGTACACGACGACACGGTTAAGTAATTCGGATGGATATTGGTCAAACTCAACACTGCGGTTATCGTTAACTGAGGCTTGTTCACGACCATTGAGTGTTGCTGTGGTAAAATCGGGTCCCATTCCGCGAATCGAAATCACGTTTGCACGACCATCTAAACGTTGTGCAGATACACCAGGAAGACGGGCAAGCGATTCGGCAATACTCACATCAGGTAACTTACCAATATCTTCAGCAGAAATCGCTTCAACGATAGAAGAAGAAGACATTTTTAACGATTGGGATTCTTGCAAGCTACGGCGAATACCAGTCACCTGAATGACTTCTATATTTTCGTCTTTGGTTGCTGTCGATTGTGCAGTAGTATCATCTGCTGCGTAGGAGTGCATACTGGCGCCTGCAGCAACAAGTGCTAAGGTCAGCAAGCTGGGTTTAAATCGCATCATTTCTATCTTCCCCTTGAAGTCGCTTTTAACCGCTTATGTAGAGCGTTTTATCGTTATTACCGCATTGTTTTTGCGGCCTTTTTTGGTATTCGGCGCTTAATTGACTGCATAAGTGCTGCGTTTATGACCAAATTGTTATGCAACGGTGAAGATACTACTCCCGCTAATCTTGGGGTCACAATATAGTGCATACGTATTCAATAGCTCATGCACCCGCTAAAACTGGGGTTATGGGGAAAAAAAGTCCAATTTTATCTCCAGCAAATTTAGTATAACACAATGTTAATAAAGGGTTATTTTGTTATTGGTTAGACAGGTCTGATGATAGTGCGCTTTGCATACGTATGCAGGTGTATTGAACCTTATTTCCTTCTTCACGTATGCTCGCTGTCACAAATACAAGCCGTAGCGCCTTTACTCCGCAGTAACATTGCTGTAACTGCCTGTTAGTGAGTTTTTGGGTTAGCTCGCTGAAGAATAAGGATAAAGGGGCATTATGAGTGAGTTAACCTGGTGGCGTGGCGCCGTAATTTATCAAGTCTATCCACGCAGCCTTTTAGATACCAATGGTGATGGCGTAGGCGATCTTCGCGGGATCATCACTAAGTTAGATTATATTGCCAGCCTGAATGTGGATGCCATTTGGATTTCACCCTTCTTTAAATCCCCTATGGCCGACTTTGGTTACGATATTAGTGATTATCGCGAGGTCGATCCTTTATTCGGTTCGATGCAGGATTTCGATGAGCTGATTGAAAAAGCCCATCAATGCGGTATTAAAGTCATTATCGACCAAGTGTTAAGCCATACCTCGGATCAACATGCGTGGTTTATCGAGAGTCGTGAGAACCGTACCAATCCTAAGGCCGATTGGTATGTGTGGGCGGATCCGAAGGAAGATGGTACCGCACCCAATAATTGGCTAGCGATCTTTGGTGGTTGCGCTTGGGAGTGGGAACCGCGCAGGCAACAATATTATCTGCACAACTTTTTGCGCAGCCAACCCGACATAAACTTCCACAATCCTGAAGTACGTCAAGCCGTGTTAGATAATGTGGAGTTTTGGCTGAAGAAGGGCGTCGATGGTTTCCGCTTAGATGCCATTACCTTCTGTTATCACGATGAGCAGCTTCGTGATAATCCGGCAAAACCCAAGGATAAACGCCAAGGGCGGGGATTTAGTGAAGATAATCCCTATGCCTATCAGTACCATTATTACAATAACGATCGCCCACAAACGATTCAGTTTATTGAAGAATTACGCCAACTTATCAATCGTTATCCAGGCGCTGTGACCTTAGGTGAAGTTTCTGCTGAAGACTCACTCGCTGTAATGGCTGCCTATACCAAGGGCGAAGATCGCTTACACATGGCTTACAGTTTTGAGTTGCTGACCGATGACTACAGTGCCACTTATATTCGCCAAACGGTAGAAGCGCTGGAAGGCAGTATTGGCGATGGCTGGCCCTGCTGGGCAATCGGTAACCATGATGTGCAGCGGGTAGCGAGCCGTTGGGGGCGCGGTAAGCAAATACCCGATATGGTGAAAATGCTTAATGCGATGCTTTGTTCGCTGCGTGGCAGTGTCTGTAGTTATCAAGGGGAAGAGCTTGGCTTAACCGAAGCACCAATTGAATTCCACGAGTTACAAGACCCTTTCGGCAAAACCTTCTGGCCGATGTTTAAGGGGCGAGATGGTTGCCGTACTCCCATGCCATGGGAGCAACATGCAGATTTTGCAGGCTTTAGTCAAGTAACCCCTTGGTTACCAGTGACAAGCGAGCATCGAGCTCTGGCTGTTGATGTACAAGAAGCTGACCCCGCATCTATGTTACATAGCTATCGTCAGTTCCTTGCATGGCGCAAAGGTTATCCTATTTTGATTGAAGGGGAGATTGAGTTTCTCGATGCGCCAGAGCCGTTATTGGTGTTTGTGCGTAAACTTGGGGAACAGAAGCTATTGGTTTGCTTCAACCTATTAGACTCTGAGACTCAGTTGTCGCTAGCAGGGCTTAAGTTACAGCAAGAATTAACCGGACATGGTTTAAAAACCGCACACTTGCAGGGTGATAACTTGATATTTTCAGCCTATGCCAGCTTCTATGCACTATTGGTCTAGTTGGTTGTATAAGTTAGCGATCTTCCTGCTATGGCCTCAAACAAGCAGTGACAACTCGATTGTTACTGCTTGTTGTTTTACGCAAACGCCTAAGGGACATACCCTTTAGATAATAAAAACATGATTAGAGAGCACAACTATGGCGTCATCTATTAACACCAGCAGCCACACGACCAGCGTCAGCGGATCGGATAATGGCAACTACCGTTTTGCGCTAGTATCACTGACTTCACTGTTTTTTATGTGGGGATTTATCACTTGTTTAAACGATATTCTGATCCCCCACCTAAAAGCTGTTTTTTCACTCAATTACACCCAAGCGATGTTGATCCAGTTTTGTTTCTTTGGGGCTTATTTCTTGGTGTCTATTCCAGCTGGCCAACTTGTTAAACGACTTGGCTACCAAAAAGGGATTGTCACAGGCTTAGTGATTGCCAGTATCGGCTGTGGCTTGTTTTATCCTGCCGCATCCCTTGCAACCTACGGTTTATTTCTCGGCGCACTTTTTGTGCTTGCCTCAGGCATCACCATTTTACAGGTGGCAGCCAACCCCTATGTCAACGCCCTTGGTAGCGCAGAAACTGCATCGAGCCGTTTAAACCTGACACAAGCTTTTAACTCACTTGGCACCACAGTTGCGCCGTTTTTTGGGTCTATTTTGATTTTATCGGTGGCGGCAACGGCGTCTTCTGAATTAGCGCAAGCCAATGCCGAGGCGGAAGTCGTTAAACTGCCTTACTTGTTGCTCGCCGCAGCTCTTGCCGTACTTGCCATCATTTTTGCTAAGTTAGATTTGCCGGTGATCCGTGAACATACTGAAACAACTGGTGGGGTTCAAACCCATTTAGGTAAAACCAGCGCACTACAAAGCACGCATTTAGTGCTGGGCGCAGTGGGGATTTTTGTCTATGTGGGCGCTGAGGTTTCTATCGGTAGCTTCTTAGTCAACTTCCTTGGTGAATCACACATAGTCGGTATGCCAGAAGAACAAGCGGCCCATTACATCGCCTATTACTGGGGCGGCGCGATGGTCGGACGTTTTATTGGCTCGGCTGTGATGCAAAAAATCCCCGCAGGCACAGTGCTTGCATTCAATGCCTTTATGGCGGCATTGTTAGTGTTGGTGGCCATGACAACCAGTGGCAGCATTGCCATGTGGGCGATTTTGGGCGTGGGATTATTTAACTCAATCATGTTTCCGACCATTTTCAGCTTAGCACTGCGAGATTTAGGTCCCCATACTTCTCAGGGCAGCGGTATCCTCTGTTTGGCCATTGTGGGCGGTGCGATTGTGCCATTATTGCAGGGCGTGTTAGCCGATAACTTAGGCATCCAACTGGCATTTATTCTGCCTGTGGTGTGCTATGGTTTTATTCTATTCTATGGTGCTCGGGGCTCCAAAATGTAAGAGCATTTGAGTGTTTTATGAAAGCGATCCCTGTGATCGCTTTTTTATTGGGCTTTTGCGGTGCTTAATAGCAACTGAGCATCTGTTTACTTGCGTATTCGTGCCTGACCTCCTATGATCCCTCGGTTTTATTACTCACGGTGACCTGTAAATGTTGAATTCTCCGCTTTCTGCCAGCTCGAATGAATTAGTGATCAATATCTTAGCTATGGTGCTAAGCGAAGGAAAACCCTTAGACCGGGCTTATTCTCAGCATTTTTCAGGATTAAAGTTAGTACCCGCCGAGCAGGCGCGGATCGCGACTGTAACGGGCGATATTCTACGCCGCTTAAATCTTTACTGTTTCTTAGCCGACATCAAGCCGGAAGAAATGGCGCGTTTAGGCTCAAAGCTACTTAATGTGTGGCACTTATTTCACGCGCTGGAACTGCCTAAAATGCAGTACTCACTGCCAGTGGATACTGATGATTTAGCCGCGCGTATTGAACAGGCTAAAACTAACCCCGTACTTTGGGACGGTTGCCCGGAATGGTTAGATACCATGGGACATGAGCAGTTGGGGGCTTCGTGGGAAAAAGAGCGCGCGGCCTTAAGCACGCCACCTAAACGTTTCCTGCGGGTTAATGGTTTAAAAGTCACCCGTGATGAATTAACGCAAAAATTAGCGGCCGAATTTGTCTCAACTCAAGCGGTCGAAAGCGTTGATTCTGCCCTTGAAGTGACATCGGATTCGGCACTGTTTCGTACAAATAGCTTTAAAGATGGCTTATTTGAGCAGCAAGATGCGGGCTCACAACGGGTAGCCGCAGCGCTCGATGCCAAACCGGGTATGCGAGTGATTGATGCCTGCGCTGGTGCTGGCGGAAAAACCTTGCATATTGCTGCACAAATGCAAGGTAAAGGTCGTTTGTTAGCGATGGATGTGGAGCAATGGAAACTCGACAATCTGAAAGAGCGCGCCCGTCGTAATGGTGCCCACAATATCGAAACACGGTTAATTGTCGGCTCTAAAACCATTAAACGCTTAAAACTTAGCGCCGATCGCGTCCTGCTCGATGTGCCCTGTTCTGGCCTTGGGGTATTAAAGCGTAATCCCGACGCCAAATGGCGTGATACCGCTGAACGTTTACCTGTGTTGATGGAACTGCAAAAGCATATTCTCAGCAGTTACAGTCGCATGGTGAAGGTCGGTGGCATTGTGGTGTACGCGACTTGCTCGATTTTCCCCTGCGAAAACCGCGGTCAAGTGGATGCCTTTTTAGCTGAAAATCCCAATTTCCGTTTACTCGAGGATGAAACGATCAGTCCAGCCGATACTGGTTTTGATGGTTTTTATCTCGCAAAGCTTGAACGCATTCAAGAATAAACCGCAGTATATTCGCCTAATTTCCTAGAGGGTTGACGCTTCGAGATTACATGAAGTGTGCCCTTGCTAGAGCATGCTCGCGAAATGCGCTGTGATGTATGGTTGTTCTTATGGGAGGTCGAGTAGTTTTAAAAGACTTTTAGTGTAGGGACTTGCAACCCAATTGCGGCAAAAATAACCCTTTAACGTCAATATTCCTTAGACTAAAGCAACCTTTGGTTACACATCGAAAGGTTGCTTTAGCTTGTTTATACTCCTAAAATTCACTTCTAATTTACAAAGGTTAATCACCTTAGTAATGTCGTTAACTTACACGCTAACTGACAAGGGTACTATGGACGAAGGAATGCAGGTTGTAGGTGCGGTTGGTAAGTTAAGTGTCCCGTTTAATCAAAACGTTAGCCTCGAGTGTTACAACGGTATTCTTTCAATGCTGCTCAATGGTGCGCCATTGGCAGAAATTCTCCATGCCTTAGTGTTAAAAATTGAAGATCAACGCCTTGGCACCCACGCCTCGGTCTTATTGCTCAGTGAGGACGGTAAAAGAGTGCTCATGGGGGCCGCGCCCCATTTACCTGATAGTTATAATCAAGCTATCCATGGCGTCGAAATTGGCCCTGAGGCCGGTTCCTGTGGTACCGCGGCCTATACGGGGGAAAGGGTGATTGTTGAGGATATCGAACATCATCCTTATTGGGCCTTGTATAAATCCTATGCACTTGTTCATGGATTAAGAGCTTGTTGGTCTGAACCTATTAAAGATTCTCAAGGTAAGGTGCTTGGCACCTTTGCAATGTATTACAAAGTCATTAAATCCCCAACGGCTGCGGATTTAACCTTAATTGCTGAAGCGGCAAGACTGGCGAGTTTAGCCATAGAACGTAGTCGATCGCTGGAGTTTCAGCGTCTTGCAGTGAAAATATTTGATCGTTTACCCCTAGCACTGGTGATCACTAATGAAAAGCATTCGGTACTTTATGCCAACGATGCTTTTAAACTGATGGTTTGGCCACAGCCTGAGCCTATTTTAGATTTTAATCCTGAGCTGTTTTTCTCTCCCTCTGAGCCCCATGAAATTGCTTCCCTCTTTAACCATCTCTCTGAGGGGAAGATGTGGCAGGGTGAACTGGTCGGTCTGCGGAATAATGGTGAAACCTTTTATCTCGATTTAACCGTAACGGTTTTTCGTGAACCCCATAGTACAGATAATGGGTTTGCGTGGTTATTTTCTGACGTCAGTGAGCGTAAAAAAGCGGCTCAGTTAATCAAATATCAAGCGAATAATGATTCCCTGACGGGACTTGCTAACCGTAATGCCTTGTTTAGACAAATCCAAGAGCTTATTTGTGCCGATAGCCTAACGCCTGGCTTTAGCTTTATGTTGATGGATTTGGATAACTTTAAACAAGTAAACGATACCTACGGTCACGACAAAGGCGATGTCCTCTTAGTGCAGATGGTGGAACAGGTTAAAACTTGTTTGAACGAGCAGGCGGTGTTTGCACGTTTAGGTGGTGATGAGTTCGCCATCCTACTGCCAGGGGTTGTGACTCAAAGAGAGTTGTCGCAACTCGCTGACAAGATCAATAAGCAGGTTTATCGACGTTATGAATTATCCCTCGATAAAGGCGTTTATAGCTCAGTGAGTATTGGTATTGCGCGATTCCCTGAAGATGCCCTCGATTTAGAGCAACTGTTAAACTGCGCTGACCAAGCGATGTATATCTCGAAGGCGAATGGCCGTAATAGATATCATTTTTTTACCGAGCAAATGCAACAAAATGCAGAGCGTATTGCTAATTTACACACGCTACTTAAGCAAGCATTAGAGCAAAAAGCTTTCGAGTTGTACTTTCAACCGATAGTCGATGCGACAACGGGGCTCATTGTGCGTGCCGAGGTGCTACTGCGCTGGCAGCATGAAGGACAGTTTATTTCCCCCGATGAGTTTATCCCCATTGCTGAAAACAGTGGTTTAATTGTCAATATTGGCCGTTGTGTACGCCAAGCTGTGATGCAAACCATTATTGAAATGCAAGCGCTCGGTTGGCCGATGAGTTTAGCGATTAACGTGTCGACCTTTGAATTTTGGTCTCATGAGTTGCAGGATGAGTTTTGTGATTCGTTCGCCGATATTATTGAAGGTTTAGGGATAGAGGATTTTCCCTATGAGTTGATCACCTTGGAGATCACCGAATCCCTGTTAATGAAAAAACATACTCATTTAATTCAAGTGCTTAATGAGTTACGTGGTCGAGGTATTAATATTTCCCTCGATGATTTTGGCACGGGTTATTCTTCGTTGTCTTATTTAGCGAATTTCCCTATTGATCAAATTAAGATCGACAAGAGCTTTATTGACAGGCTCTCGGAAGGTGAGCGACATCTTGCCTTGATTGAAGCGATAGTACGCTTAAGTCATGCACTTAATCTGCGAGTCACGGCGGAAGGGGTTGAAACTCAAGAACAGCTTAAGGTAATGATGGATAACCATATTCAAGAAATTCAGGGTTATCTATTTTATAAACCCATGCCCAAGGCAGCATTTTTTGAATTACTGGCGAAACAAGCGGCCATGTCGCCGCGTTGATCATCATCACTATGTATCATCTCAAACAATAAGAGCGCCATTGGCGCTCTTATTGTGACTAAACCTTTCTCTGATTAAGGTGGTTACTTTGCCGCTAACTGGCTGTTAATCACTAAACTTAAGTATTGGGTGAAATCATGCCCATGATTTTGCAGCATCTTAGGGAACATAGAAATGGGCGTCGAACCTGGGAAGGTATTGATTTCGTTCAGCAGGATTTCATTGTCCGCGGTTAAGAAAAAGTCGATACGGGACAGGTGACGTAACTTCATGCCTTTAAAGGCTTTAATCGCATAGGCTCGGATCTGATCGCTGATTTCAGTCGGTACATTTTGCGCGACGACATCGGTTCGGGCCTTACTGTTTTTCGCGTACTTTTCATCGAAGGTGTAGAAGGTATTGCTATCACAGATAATTTCGCCGGGTAGAGTGGCGATCACTTCACCTTGATATTCGTAAACGGCGACTTCAAGTTCTCGGGCTTTTATGGTTTTTTCGACAATCACGTAGGGCGCATAACCAAAAGCGTCTTTAAGCACGCCAGGCACTTTGCTGCTGTCATCAACCTTATAGCAACCGACTGAGGAGCCTTGAGAGGCTGCCTTGACGAAAATTGATCCCCACTTTTCAAGTGCCGCTTGGGTTTGGGCAATGGCTTCATCATCGTATTGATTTAAAAAGATATAAGGCGTGTTGGGAATGCCTAAGGCGCTGAACCACATCTTAGCGGTGATCTTGTTAAAACAGTTACTGCTGGCTTCGGATTCGCAACCAAAGTAGGGCAGTTGGATAAGATTAAAGTAAGACTGAATGTCGCCTGTCTCACCTGGGTAACCGTGAATGCAAGGGATCACATAATCCACGGGCCAAGGGGCTTTGCTCTCGTCACGAAAGCGGATCTCACGGTTATTGGTCAGCTCGCAGTCATCGCCTGCGGCGGTTTGGTATTGGCCAAATTTATCCAGTACTACACGTAGTACATTGAACTGTTCTGATTTTGCTAACGAGGTTTCAAAATAATTAGCCGACAGTAGGGAAATATCGTGTTCCGCACTTCCACCGCCGCACAGCAAAAGTAAATTGATCTTTGACATTATGATTCCTCGATTGAGCAAAATGCTGTTGAGTTGCTTCGTGCAACTACGCCACTAACATGCAACTGGGCTATTCAGAAAATAACGACACTGTATTAGCCGCTGCCATCTTAGATTTCTTCGCCCCTAAAGCGCAAGGACTGAGGCGAAGGAGTTTGACCAAGTGATGCATTTTAAAGCATTTTTGAAGGGCAATAAAAAACGCGCTAATAGCGCGTTTTAAAGTCTTATCTCGAATAAATAAGATTAGAAGTTTGCGGTACGTGGCGCGCGTGGGAAGGGGATCACGTCACGGATGTTTGATACGCCAGTGACGTAAGACACTAAACGCTCAAAGCCTAGACCGAAACCTGCGTGTGGCACTGTGCCATAACGACGAAGATCGCGATACCACCAGTAATCCTCTTTGTTCAGATCCATTTCTTCCAAACGCATATCCAGCACGTCTAAACGCTCTTCACGTTGCGAACCACCGATGATTTCACCAATGCCAGGAGCCAATACGTCCATCGCGGCAACGGTTTTACCGTCTTCGTTAAGGCGCATGTAGAAGGCTTTGATATCTTTTGGATAGTTCTTCACAACCACTGGGGCTTTAAAGTGCTCTTCGGCCAGATAACGCTCGTGCTCAGAGGATAAGTCGATACCCCAAGACACTGGGAATTCGAACTCACGGCCACATTTTTGCAGAATATCTACTGCATCGGTGTAATCCACTTGGGCGAAATCGCTCGAGACGAAGGATTGCAGACGCTCAATTACGGTTTTATCCACGTGTTGGGCGAAGAATTGCAAATCGTCCATACGCTCAGCTAATACCGCGTTGAAGGCGTATTTCAGCATGCCTTCAGCGAGACTGGCGATATCGCTTAAGGTGGCGAAGGCCACTTCGGGCTCAACCATCCAGAATTCCGCTAAGTGACGGCTAGTGTTTGAGTTTTCAGCACGGAAAGTCGGGCCAAAGGTATAGATTTTTGACAGGGCGCAGGCGTAGGTTTCGCCGTTTAATTGGCCCGATACGGTTAAGAAAGCCTCTTTACCGAAGAAATCTTTGTCGTAGTCTACTTTGCCATCACTGGTGCGTGGCAGGTTTTCCATATCCAGTGTGGATACACGGAACATTTCACCTGCGCCTTCACAGTCAGATGCGGTGATCAGCGGTGTAGATACCCACACGAAGCCATTTTCGTGGTAGAAACGGTGAATGGCTTGAGATAAACAGTTACGTACGCGAGCAACGGCACCAATGATGTTGGTACGTGGGCGTAAGTGCGCCAATTCACGTAAATGCTCAATAGAATGACGTTTAGCCGCCATTGGATAAGTGTCTGGATCTTCAACCCAGCCAGTCACTTCAACTTGAGTCACTTGCAGCTCATAGGCTTGGCCCGCGCCTGGAGATTCCACAATCTCACCGGT
Source organism: Shewanella sp. POL2 (assembly GCF_000282755.1). Taxonomy (NCBI): domain Bacteria; kingdom Pseudomonadati; phylum Pseudomonadota; class Gammaproteobacteria; order Alteromonadales; family Shewanellaceae; genus Shewanella; species Shewanella sp. POL2. The sequence goes on along the minus strand of NZ_AKZL01000003.1, from coordinate 20,820 downwards.
TACGATCACCGAGCAGCCAGCAGTTAGCTTTAACACTTCGTTGTCGTAATTTTCTAAGCTATTTGGCACGACACCTTGAATAGGATTGAAGCAGGAGCCGTCATAGACTGCCAAAAAAGAGATGCCAGCTTTAGAGTCACGACGAGTTCTTACCCATCCACGTACGGTGACTGTAGAACCGACTGCGTGCTCACCTTTAAATACAGAAGCGACTGATGCAATACTCATTGTTGCTTAGTTCTCCAACGAAACGTTTTATATGAAAATTTTGGAGGTTTATATTACCTTGCTGGTGGCTTTTCTCAAGCTGAAAAAGGTATCCTGAGGTGAATATTACCGCTATTAAGCAATATATACCCAATCAACCACAATCCGACATCTTTAGGTTGTTTGGTTATCGTGCGTTAAACGTTCGGAGGCGATATGAGAAAAGTTAAAATATTCCAGCTCATCCTCGCGACATTATCTATTTTGGGTTGGACATTGGCGGTGTACGCGCTGATGGTGTTTGGCGAGGCTCGCCCCGAACGAGAGGTCGGGTCCTACTTGAGTCGCGGCGAAACCTTCAGGCACTATTGGGACCCAAGCGAAACCGAATTACTGCAATATATCATCTGGGGCTGTGGTGCGATAAGTCTGATAAGTCTGGCGTTTAACTACTATGTTGCCCACCACAGTAAACTGGGTTATTGGTTTAATATTCCCTTGCTGCTGTTAACGTCGTTAGTGGCGGGCTTATATGTACATTTTGTGATTTAAATTATCCAAAAGAGCAATGCGGCTTTACAGCATCTCCTCGGGCAGACTCACATGCCGACAGAGGTGATCGATGATCGCCGCTGTCGCTCCCCAGATAAAACGCTGTTGATACGGGATAAAGTGTACGCTGTAATAACGGCCTTTGCGTAAGAATGCGTTACGATGCCGATGGCTTGGTTCGATAAAAAAACTTAAAGGCACGGTAAAACAATCGGCAACCTCGCCTGGATCGAGCCTTAAGGTAAAATCTTGCTTGATGATCCCGACCACTGGGGTAATTTCAAACCCAGTAAAGGTATTGTGGGCAGGGAAAGTACCTATCACATCCACATTTTCTCTGCAAAGACCAATTTCCTCTTCGGCTTCTCGTAATGCCGCCATAATCGCACTTGGATCACTGGGTTCAATTTTTCCTCCCGGAAAACTGATTTGTCCTGGGTGCGCCCGAAGATGCATGGGTCTTTGGGTTAAAATCAGATTGAGCTCGCCACGGATTTCCTGCAAGGGAATTAACACCGCCGCTTTTCGCAGTCCTTGGTGAGGGAGCGCCGCCGGATCTTGCTTAGCTAATGGGTGTAGATTGAATCTGAGTCTAAATTCCGCTTGATCCATAGGTTTCCCACTCATTCCTGTCGATTATTGAGGGCTATCTAACAAGGGTAAGATTCGACTGACTTTATCAAAGCTTTCTTGATATTCGGCATCGACATTGGAGTCGGCGACGATCCCTCCGCCAGCCCAACAATAGAGCTTGCCGCGCTCGGCAACAATAGTGCGGATGGTAATGCTCGTATCCATTTGCCCATCTTGGCTGATATAGCCTATTGAACCACAATACAGACTGCGGCGTGAGGGTTCCAGTTCTTCAATAATTTCCATGGCGCGAATTTTGGGGGCGCCGGTAATTGAACCGCCGGGAAAGGCTGCCCGCAGTAAGTCACTGGCGTGGTATTGTGGATCGAGTTTAGCGGTGACGGTACTCACTAAATGGTGCACAGCCGGAAAACTTTCTATGGCAAATAAATGTGGTACTTGTACTGAGCCGGGCGCCGCGACTTTGCCGATATCATTACGTAGCAAATCCACAATCATCACGTTTTCGGCGCGATCTTTAGGGGAGTTGGCGAGTGTTTGTGCCACCTGTTTATCCCGCTCCGGATCGGCATGGCGTGGCAAGGTGCCTTTAATCGGTTTGGTTTGAATATCATCGCCGCGCAGCTGAATAAAACGCTCAGGCGAAATCGATAAAATCGCGTTGGCCTCAAGCCGCATAAAGGCAGAGAAGGGCGCCTGATTGGCACTGCGCAGTTTGCAGTAGGCGAGCCATTCATCGCCTTGATACTCAGCTTCAAATCGCTGAGTTAAATTAATTTGATAGCAATCACCGCTTTGTAGATATGCCTGTACTTGATTAAATTTTGAGGTGTACTGGGCTTTGGTGAGTTGCGCCGACCAAGGGCTTGTGAGACTAAACTCAGTCTGTTTTGTGGTGTTGGCTATTTTTGCTTCAATTATGTTCAATTGAGTATCGAGGGCGGCATCGCCTAAATAGTGCACCATAAACCAGCTTTGCTGCTGATAATCAAAAATCAGTGCCCAGTCGTAAAAGCCAATATTCATCTCGCCGAGGTGAATATCCTTAGCCGCTGTGCTGGGGAGCTGCTCAATTCGGCGGCCTAAATCATAACTAAAACTGCCCATAGCGCCACCACTGAAGGGCAAATTGCAGCTAAAGGATTGTGGATACCAATGGCGCAATAGTTGATTGACCAGCGTAAAGGGATCATCAGTTGCACTCATTTGGGTGGGTATGGTTAATTCGGGCAACTGAATTAGGATATCGGTCAGTTCACCATGGGTGATCAGGGTGGCAATAGGATTTGCGCAAATAATATCGAATTTAGCGTCCTGATGGGGCGCATTGGCGGAGTCGAGCACGATGGCCCAAGGCTCGGCTGCAAAGTGTTCGAAGATTGCTGCAGTGCTGAATGTCCAGTCAAGTTGGCGTACTGCCAGCGGTAATGCCGCCCTATTTGCCATCTATTAACCCTATCTAAAAATGTGATGTAGCCCAAAAAGATGGGAAAGAGTATCATATTGGCCCAGAAAGAATTACACAAAAAACAAGTAAGGCCCTAAAGGCTGCTGGAGCGCACCTACTATGTCATCTCACCATGAAACGTCTGAAAATGTAGTGATTAAACAAGCCGACTTCATTGAAAGTGTGGCCGATGCCCTGCAATACATCTCCTATTACCATCCCAAAGATTTTGTCGATGCCATGAGCGAAGCTTATGAGCGTGAGCAAAGTGCGGCGGCGAAGGATGCGATTGCCCAAATTTTGATTAACTCGCGTATGTCTGCCGAAGGCAAACGTCCACTGTGCCAAGACACGGGTATCGTGACTACCTTCGTTAAGATTGGTATGGGGGTTAAGTGGGACAAAACCGATATGACCGTGCAACAAATGGTCGATGAAGGTGTTCGTCGCGCTTATACCAACCCAGATAATCCACTGCGTGCATCGATTGTGGCCGATCCTGCCGGTAGCCGTAAAAACACCAAAGATAACACCCCATCTGTGGTGCATATCGATATGGTGCCCGGTAATCATGTTGAAGTCGCTATCGCCGCCAAAGGCGGCGGCAGTGAAAACAAAGCCAAGATGGTGATGTTAAACCCATCTGACGATATCGCTGCTTGGGTTGAAAAAACGCTGCCAACGATGGGCGCGGGCTGGTGTCCTCCAGGTATGCTCGGCATCGGTATTGGCGGCACCGCTGAAAAAGCGGCCGTGCTGGCGAAAGAAGCGCTGATGGAAAGCGTGGATATCCATGAGTTAATGGCGCGCGGTGCACAAACTACCGAAGAAAAACTGCGTTTAGACATTTTCGAACGTGCTAACAATCTCGGTATTGGTGCGCAGGGCCTTGGCGGGTTAACCACAGTGTTAGACGTGAAAATCAAATCAGCACCTACTCATGCAGCATCCAAACCTGTGGTGATGATCCCGAACTGCGCGGCAACGCGCCACGTTCACTTCCATTTGGATGGAACTGGTCCTGCTGATCTTACTCCACCATCGCTGAGCGACTGGCCAGAAATCACCCGCGAAGTGGGCAGCGATGTGCGCCGTGTTAACTTAGACACTGTCACACAAGCGGATATCGAGCAGTGGAAGAGCGGTGAAACCATTCTGTTAAGCGGTAAAATGCTGACCGGACGTGACGCTGCCCATAAGCGTATCCAAAGCCTGATTGAAAGCGGCGAAGGTTTACCTGAAGGCGTCGACTTTACTGGCAAGTTTATCTACTACGTTGGCCCAGTTGACCCCGTCGGTAATGAAGTTGTCGGTCCTGCAGGACCTACAACTGCGACCCGTATGGACAAATTCACCGATCTGATGCTAGAAAAAACTGGCCTGATGGGCATGATTGGTAAGGCTGAGCGTGGTCCTGCGACCGTTGAATCTATCAAGAAACACAAAGCTGTTTACCTGATGGCCGTTGGCGGTGCGGCTTACTTAGTGTCAAAAGCCATTAAGAAATCCCGCGTTGTGGCTTTTGCCGATTTAGGTATGGAAGCGATTTACGAGTTCGACGTTGAAGATATGCCTGTGACTGTAGCGGTTGACTCAAACGGCGTGAATGCCCATGAAACGGGGCCAGCGATTTGGAAAGTCAATATTGCTAACGCCAAAGCGTAAGCGAATGTCATCCTTGCAAAAGTGTCGTTTTTTTAAGCGGGATTTGAGCAAGATAGCGAGGCGAGTGTTACTCAATCAGACCATTCGCGATTGACTGACAATTTGTCACAAAAAAATCCGCTCAAGTACGCCTTTTGGCTTGCTTGAGCGTTTTTGTTTCGTTAGTGTGGCAAACTTATCTTCATAGAGACGATTGATGTTCGTTTTGACCGTTCATTCGGTACAACTACCGAATGTGTTTAACAAAAGATGGATATAACAATGAAAATAGCTCCTCTCCTATTGGCGCTTGGCGCAGCAGGTTTGGCCTGCTCTGCCCACGCGGCCGATCCTAAGCCTTTTACTGTGCAACAGCTGGTTAAACTCAACAAATTGCATTCAGCCGTGGTATCTCACGACGGTACAAAACTGGTCTACGGCCTGAAAACCGTTAATGACAAGGGAGAGGCAAGCTCGGATTTATATCTTCTCGATCTGACGCAAGCAGACGCGAAACCGCTGCAGCTCACCTCTGCCGCCGGTACTGAGCACGATGTCAGCTTCGCAAACGATGACAAATCGATTTATTTCCTCGCCAGCCGCAGCGGGTCAAGCCAACTGTTCCAACTGCCATTAACCGGCGGTGAAGCGCAGCAAGTTTCTGATCTGCCATTGGATATTGATGGTTACAAACTCTCTAACGATGGCAAGCAAATCGTGCTTAGTATGCGTGTCTTTCCAGAGTGTAAAGACTTAGCGTGCTCAAAAGACAAGTTTAAGGCTGAAGAAGAGCGTAAATCGACGGGCCGTGAATACAAGCAGTTGATGGTACGTCACTGGGATACGTGGGAAGACCATGCCCGTAACCACTTATTTGTCGGCGCCCTCAACGGTGAAAAGCTGACTAAAGTGGTTGATATCACTCAAGGCTTAGACACCGAAACGCCGCCTAAACCGTTCTCAGGCATGGAAGAAGTGACTTTCACCCCAGATGGCCAATATGTGGTGTACAGCGCCAAGGCGCCAAGTAAAGATCAAGCTTGGACTACCAACTACGATTTGTGGCAGGTGAGTGTGAACGGTGGTAAAGCCACTAACTTAACCGCGGATAACATCGCTTGGGACGCCCAGCCAACATTCTCAAGCGATGGTCGTTATATGGCGTACCTCGCGATGACTAAACCTGGCTTCGAAGCTGACCGTTATCGCATTATGCTGCGTGATACTAGCACCGGACAGTCGAAGGAAGTCGCACCGCTGTGGGACAGAAGCCCAAGCTCGCTGATGTTTGCACCGGACAATCGTACTCTGTATGTGACGGCGCAGGACATTGGTCAAGTGTCAATTTTTAAAGTGAATACTCAATTTGGTGATGTGCAGTCTGTTTATAGCGACGGCAGCAATAGCCTGATTGCGATCGCCGATGATCAACTGATCTTCGACAGCAAAACCTTAGTTGAGCCGGGCGATCTGTATCGCATCAACACCGATGGTCAAGGCCTGAAACGTCTAACCGAAGTCAACAAAGACAAGCTGGCCGAAATTAAATTCGGTGAATTCCAACAATTTAGCTTTAAGGGTTGGAACAACGAAGATGTTTACGGCTACTGGATCAAACCTGCCAACTACCAAGAAGGCAAAAAGTATCCGATTGCATACCTCGTTCACGGCGGTCCGCAAGGTTCATTTGGTAACGGTTTCAGTGGCCGTTGGAACGCCCAGTTATGGGCCGGTGCGGGTTACGGCGTTGTGATGGTGGACTTCCACGGTTCAACTGGTTACGGCCAAGCCTTTACCGATTCTATCAGCCAAGATTGGGGCGGTAAGCCATTAGAAGACTTACAAAAAGGTCTGGCTGCGGTGAGCCAACAACAAAAATGGCTCGATCCACAAAATGCCTGTGCCTTAGGTGGCTCTTACGGCGGCTACATGATGAACTGGATCCAAGGTAACTGGAACGATGGCTTTAAGTGCCTCGTTAACCACGCGGGTCTATTCGATATGCGCTCCATGTACTATGTGACCGAAGAAGTCTGGTTCCCAGAGCATGAGTTTGGCGGCACTTATCAGGATAACAAAGCGTTATATGAGCAGTTCAACCCCGTTAACTATGTCGAAAACTGGAAGACGCCAATGCTGGTTATCCATGGCGAGAAGGATTTCCGTGTGCCTTATGGTCAAGGATTAGCAGCATTTAGCTTTATGCAGCGTAAGGGGATTCCATCTGAATTGCTGATTTTCCCTGATGAAAACCATTGGATCTTAAAGCCAGAAAATCTAGAACAATGGTACGCGAATGTGTTCCGTTGGATGGACAGCTGGACGAAAAAGTAATCGAGGATGATGGACTTAAATTCGCAGTGTACTAAGTCCCATTAACTTGTTGCCAAAGCCAGAACCCTGTTCTGGCTTTTTAATAATCGTATTATTTATATCCAGCTAATCTCACCGTTGAACGAATGGGATTAAATACTGGCTACTGTTATCTATCAAGGAATAAAGATGCTGATCAGAGCGGCGAGTACAACAGATATTGAAGCGATAAGCGCGTTAATCACTCAGCTTACACAGGTTTATATCGCTCCCACGTGCACTAATATGGGCGCAGAAACCTTAGTCAACGCCATGTCGGTTGAGTCGGTGGCTCATTATTTTGCCTTGGGTTATCAATATCATGTTGCAATGAATGAGGCTGGCGAACTTGTCGGTGTGGTGGGGATGAAGGATAACAGTCATCTTTATCATCTATTTGTGGCGGATATTGCCAAGGGGCAAGGCCTGTCGCGTCAGCTGTGGGAGCATGCTAAAGCTGAGTGTCTTGCGAAGGGGAATCCCGGCACATTTACCGTTAACTCGGCGGTGAATGCGCTGCCTGTCTATCAGCGCTTTGGCTTTATTGCGCAAAGTGATATTCGTGAGCGTGGTGGGATCCGCGATATTCCGATGCAACTCGTGCTTTGAGCTATAACAATCTTTAACCATAAGACCAAAACATAAAATCAGAAGAAGAGAACCTATGGCGAATGTGAGTTTTTACCCAATCGGGACAGTCGGTGAAAAATGGGGCGATGCCGAAAAGGCCGCATGGTTTGCTAGCACGCAAATTAAGCGTTCTTACCAAGACAATGTTGTCACGCCACTAAAAGCGATAGAGTCACAACTGGCCGCATTAGGGCTGAATGTAGTGCAATATGGCGCTTTATCGATTGATCCAGCGCGTTACCCTTTATTTGCGGTCAAATCAGCAAGCTTTGATCCGAAAAAGATAACGGTATTAGTCACAGGGGGCGTACACGGCTACGAAACCAGTGGCGTGCATGGCGCCTTGGCTTTTTTGGCTAACAACGCGGCTCACTATGCTGAGCGGGTAAACTTAGTGGTGGCAGTGTGTGTAAGCCCTTGGGGTTATGAGACTATTAATCGCTGGAACCCGAAAGCTATCGATCCAAACCGCTCGTTTTATGCTAATAGCCCAGCAGAAGAGTCGGCAGCACTGATGGCACTGGTGGCAAGCGTTCCACAAGGGTTTGATGTGCATGTGGATTTACATGAAACCACCGACTCGGATGAGGATGAATTTCGTCCAGCCTTGGCCGCGCGTGACGGCAAAGACTTTATCCCTGGCACTATACCTGATGGTTTTTATGCTGTAGGCGATACCGAAAATCCGCAGGATGCGTTCCAAAAGTCGATTATCGATGGCGTGAGCAAAGTGACTCACATCGCGCCTGCCGATGACAAGGGCGAGATTATCGGCTCGACAGTAGTACAACACGGGGTGATCAATTACCCATTGAAAGCGCTAGGTTTATGCAGCAGTGTGACGGGGTGTATTTATAACACCACCACGGAAGTGTATCCCGACAGCCCATCGGCCACGCCTGCTGAGTGCAATTTAGCTCAAGTTGCGGCGATTACCAGTGCCATCGACTATGTGTTAGCACTGAATTAATTGAGTTTGTTACTTATTTGATATCAAGCTAGCAAGTCAATCGTAACGTTGTGTACTGTGTCATCAATTGATTTTGCTTAAGTTAAAACGATAAAAGCCCTCAAACGAGGGCTTTTGCATTTAACAATTTTTTATTGCTTAGATTTTATATCTATTGAGCACTATTGCTCGGTGAAAGGGCGGCCATAGTAGCTGTCGAGTAGTAGCTGTTTTAGCTCGCTAATTAGCGGATAGCGAGGGTTGGCACCAGTACATTGGTCATCGAAGGCATCCTCGGCAAGCATATCTACTTTGGCGAGGAAGTCGGCTTCGTTAACTCCGGCTTCTTGGATTGACGCAGGAATGCCCAGCGTCTTCTTGAGCTGCTCGATTTTCTCCAGCAATTTTTCAACTTTTTGCGCATCTGAGTTGCCACCTAGGGCTAAATGATCGGCAATGGCCGCGTAACGACACAGGGCTTTTGGTCTGTCGTATTGGCTGAATGCAGCTTGCTTAGTCGGTAAGTCCGTCGCATTAAAGCGGATAACGTTACTGATCAGCAGCGCGTTCGCTAGCCCGTGGGCTAAGTGAAACTCGGCGCCCAGCTTGTGAGCCATAGAGTGGCAGATCCCAAGGAAGGCGTTGGCAAAGGCGATACCGGCTATGGTGGCGCCATTATGCACTTTTTCACGGGCAATGGGGGATGCGGCGCCAAGCTGATAAGCATCAGGCAAATATTTGCACAGCAGGTCAAGAGCTTGCAGGGCTTGACCATCGCTGTACTCGTTCGCCATCACGCTGACATAGGCTTCGAGCGCGTGGGTGATCGCATCGATTCCGCCGAAAGCGGTTAAGGATTTCGGCATATCCATCACCAGATTCGGGTCAACAATCGCCATATTAGGGGTGAGTTGATAGTCGGCAATGGGATATTTTTTGCCGGTTTGTTCATCGGTGACCACGGCAAAAGGTGTGACTTCAGAGCCAGTACCGGAAGTGGTCGGTATCGCCACCATAGTGGCTTTGACGCCCATTTTAGGGAATTTATAGATACGTTTACGGATATCCATAAAACGCAGTGCTAAATCGGCAAAGTCGACATCTGGATGCTCGTACATCACCCAAATAATCTTGGCTGCATCCATGGGCGAACCACCGCCTAAGGCAATAATCACATCGGGTTTAAAGCTATTGGCCACTTTGGCACCTTGGCGCACTGTGGCCAGTGTGGGGTCGGCTTCCACTTCGTAAAACACTTCGGTTTCAAGACCTTGGGCTTTTAAAATCTTTAAGGTTTCGTCGCAATAACCTTGGTTAAACAGGAATCTGTCGGTCACTATCAGCGCGCGTTTTTTATCACTCAATTCTTCAAGCGCAATAGGTAAGCTGCCGCGGCGGAAGTAGATAGACGAAGGAAGCTTGTGCCACAGCATGTTTTCAGCCCTCTTAGCGACGGTTTTTTTATTGATTAAATGGCTTGGGCCGACGTTTTCGGAAATCGAGTTTCCGCCCCAAGAGCCACAACCTAAGGTGAGCGAGGGGGCGAGTTTAAAGTTGTACAGGTCGCCAATTCCGCCTTGTGAGGCTGGAGTGTTGATTAGAATTCGCGCGGTTTTCATTCTAAAACCAAAGGTTTTCACCCGGTCGGTTTGGGTATCTTGGTCGGTATATAAGCCTGATGTGTGGCCAATCCCGCCTAAGGCGACCAAAGCTTCAGCCTTATCGACTGCGTCATTAAAATCGGCTGCGCGGTACATACCAAGTAAAGGAGAGAGTTTTTCGTGGGCAAAGGCTTCGGCCTCTGTGATATCGGTGACTTCACCAATTAAGACCTTGGTGGTGTGAGGGACATCAATGCCCGCCATTTGCGCTATGGTTGCGGCGCTTTGGCCGACGATGTCGGCATTTAAGCCGCCATTTTTAAGGATGACTTGTTGCATCGCAGCGGTTTGCGCCGCATTTAAGAGATAACCGCCATGGGTGGCAAAGCGCTCTTTGACTTGCTCGTAGATGCTATCGACCACAATCACCGCTTGCTCTGAGGCACACACCACACCGTTATCGAAGGTTTTAGACATCAGAATCGAGCTAACCGCACGTTTTATATCGGCGGTTTCATCGATAACAATTGGGGTGTTACCTGCGCCTACGCCAATGGCGGGTTTGCCTGAAGAATAGGCGGCTTTCACCATGCCAGGGCCGCCCGTAGCGAGGATAAGATTCACTTTGGGGTGCGTCATTAACTGGTTTGAGAGCGCCACACTGGGCTCATCAATCCAACCGATAATGTCCTTGGGCGCACCGGCTGCAATGGCGGCATCTAACACCAGTTTAGCCGCTGTGGTGGTCGAGACTTTTGCCCTTGGGTGAGGGGAGAAAATAATCGCATTACGGGTTTTAAGACTAATTAATGCTTTGAAAATGGCGGTGGAGGTGGGATTGGTGGTGGGGACAATCCCACAGATAATGCCCACGGGCTCGGCGATAGTGATAGTACCGAAGGTGGGGTCCTCGGATAAAATTCCGCAGGTCTTTTCATCTTTGTACTTGTTGTAAATGTACTCGGAGGCAAAGTGGTTTTTAATCACTTTGTCTTCAATCACCCCCATTCGGGTTTCGGCGGCGGCCATTTTCGCAAGCGATATACGCGCATCGGCAGCGGCGAGGGCGGCGGCGCGGAAAATCGCATCGACTTGGGCTTGACTAAAACTGGCATATTCGGCTTGCGCTTTGGCGACGCGCTCGACCATGAGATCCAGTTCTTGGGCGTTGGTTACTGTCATGATTAAGACTCCTAAAAAGATTTAGGGAATGCACGATTCGCTAACTCTTCTTTATGGTGAAAAATTACACCTAAAGCCTAAGGTAAAGTGTGATCTTGCGATCAATTTAGGGTTTTTATGTAATAAAAATACGTCAGTTGCGATCTTATGTGTCTTTTTTGTCTAAAATAAGCCGAGTACAGTAAACAGATATTACTCAAACTTGTGATTTAACCTCAAAAATCTCATTTTTCAGTCATCTGTGCTTAAGCTACTATACTTGCCCTTAAGTTTAGTTTGATGAAATTGGCGTGACACGCTCAATAAGGATAGTCACTTGGAGTTAACACTTTACGTTAAATTTTTTCTTGGCCTGGTTGCCATTATCAACCCTATTGGTTTGTTGCCAGTGTTTGTGAGCTTAACCAGCCATCAAACTGAAGCCGAGCGTAACCATACGGGTAAAGTGGCTAACTTTGCGGTGGTGGTGATCCTGTTGGTGACCATCGTCGCGGGACAACATATTTTGAATATGTTTAGTATTTCACTCTCGGCTTTTAGGATCGCTGGCGGCACGCTGATCGCGATTATTGCGATGTCGATGTTGCAGGGTAAATTGGGCGAAGTAAAACGTAACCAAGAGGAAGACCGCGAATCTTCGGCTATGGAGTCCGTGGCGGTTGTGCCGTTAGCCTTGCCGTTAATGGCTGGTCCTGGGGCGATTAGCTCGGTGATTGTGTTTGCCGCTGAGCATAATTCATTATCCAATTTTATTGCGATGTTTATTACCGTGATTATTTTTGGTTTGGTGAGTTTTGGCCTGTTTCGAATGGCATCTATTATCTATAAAATTTTAGGTAAAACAGGAATTAACGTGATTACCCGTCTTATGGGATTATTAATGCTCTCGATTGGTATCGAAGTCATTGCCGCTGGGATTAAAGGCTTATTCCCACAACTTTTTAGCTAAAAATCGGAATGCGGGAGGCCATTTCCTCCCGCTGTTGCGGTTGCAGTTTTCATTTGCTTTTATCACACGAAATTTTCTCCCTTGGCCTATTTATAGCCTTATCTCGAAAAGCCGTTGTAGCCTTGTATTGTTGCAACCATTTGTTTTTATAATAATTAGTATTTTCTAAATTAGCGTTATTCTATCGTTATCATTAACATCCTGTGCTATATAATAGGTTAACAATTTAGCCCTAAGTCGATTAAGGATATCCCTATGAAATGGCAATGGATTGGCAACCTCAGCTTAAAGCAAAAATTACTCATGGTTGTATTGCCCCCTTTATTCGCGTGTTTTTTATATGGTGCGCTATTTCTCATCGAAAAGTATGAATATCGTCAAGAGCTGAAAGTCGTCGTGCAGCTAAGCGAATTGGCGGTGACAAACAGTAACTTTGTCCATGAGTTGCAAAAAGAACGGGGCATGAGTGCCGGATTTATAGGCTCAGCGGGCAAGGCATTCGCAGGCAAAATACCCAGTCAAAGGCAATTGACAGATACTCAGCTCAAATATTTCCAATCTTTTATTGAAAACCACAATTTACCCGCAGTGTTTGCGCCGAAACTGCGCGATCTAAATACTCAACTCAGTAAATTAGCTTCAATTCGCTCGCAGGTTGATAACCTGTCAATCAGTGTTGCCGATGAAGTAGCCTATTATACTGCGCTCAACCGAGAGCTACTTGCGATTGTTGATGAGACTGCTAAAACGGGTGCTAATCAAGAAATTGCTATCAAAGCGGCGGCATTTAGTGCCTTCTTACAAATGAAAGAACGGGCAGGGATTGAGAGGGCAGTATTAAGTTCGACATTTGGACAAGCAGGGTTTAAGCCTAAGGTTTACGCAAAGTTTATTACCCTAGTTTCTGAGCAAAATAGCTATTTGGAGCGTTTTATTGCATTGGCAACACCTAATTTGGTTGATGCCATTAACCGCATTCAAAATTCTAATGAAGTCAAAGACGTTGAATCGCTAAGACAAATTGCATTTGACCAAGATAACCAGAAAATTCAACAACAAAATCCAGAAGACTGGTTTGCTAAATCTTCAGCTCGGATTGACAGCTTGCGGGATTTTGAGCAGCAAGTTTCAGCTGATCTTTTGAATATCACCCATGAACGTCTTGCATCTGCCAATCAACAAATGTTTTTTGTGTTGGCGACGTTAAGCTTGGTGCTGATCATTGTACTTTTGCTCAGTTTATCGGTGATCCGATATTTACATACGAGTGTTCATCATCTTTATTCCACGGTTACACAAGCACGAAAACACTACGACCTCAGTGTTCGGTTAAACCACAACAGCCAAGATGAATTTGGTGAACTTGCCTTAGCTTTCAACGAGATGATGAGTGATTTTGAAAACGTTATCTTACAAGTGCGTGCCAGTGCTAGCAAATTACAGCAGGCGGTTGAACAAATGGATGTTTGCACCCATGCCATGGAGCAAGATGTGATGGCAGGCCACAGTGAGGCTGAGCAAGTGGCATCGGCAATGACCGAAATGAGTGCGACCGTTGCCGAAATTGCGAGTAATGCAGTACAGGCATCAGAAGCATCAAATTCGGCTAACCAAGAGGCCAAAACCGGTAACCTTGAAGTTGGCAGAACCAGCAAAGCAATAAAAGCACTCGCGGATGATATTAATGGTGCCTCACAAGCCATCAATGAACTCGATAGAGAAATTCACGGTATTGTGGTGGTATTAGATGTAATTAACAGCATTGCAGAACAAACTAATCTGTTAGCACTTAACGCCGCAATTGAGGCCGCCAGAGCTGGTGAGATGGGTAGGGGTTTTGCCGTGGTAGCCGATGAGGTCAGAAGCTTAGCGCAGCGTTCGCAGACATCGACGTCTGACATCAAGAATATGACTGACAGATTAAAGTCCAGCGCTAATTTAGCGGTAAAAGCCATGGATCGCGGATTAGCACAGGCCAATACCAGCGTCCAAGAAGCGGAGCAAGCAGGTATCGAACTTAAACGTATTGTTGAACAAGTCGATATCATTAACCGCATGAATGAGCAAATTGCGACAGCCACCCATGAACAATCCGCAGTGTCTGAAGATGTAAATCGTAATGCGTTAAAGATCAGCGATATTTACTTAAACACTCAACGTATCTCCGATGAGCTAAGGGAATTGACTAAAGCATTGACCTATGACTCCGAACTCATGTCTAAAGAAGTCCATAAATTTACAGTAAAATAGTGCATTGGTTAATTTTAGCGCCTTGAACGAGGGCGGTTTGTCTAGCAATTGTGCAACCGCCTGAAATCGATTCTTTTTTACTTGACCATACAAAGGCTTTTGCGTACAGTACCGCTCCGTTAACGATGAAAGCTTACACGTTAAGCACTATTCAACTCGATTAACCGTGTTCATTGACACGTAAAAGCTAATGACAACAATCTGGTGAGATGTCCGAGTGGCCGAAGGAGCACGCCTGGAAAGTGTGTATACGGAAACGTATCGAGGGTTCGACTCCCTCTCTCACCGCCAAATTCAAGTTTAAAGACGTCCTAGGGCGTCTTTTTTCTTACCTGTATTTTATTAAAATCAATAACTTATCATCCTATATTGTTTGATGACATCCTACTGCATCCGAAATTTTTAGTAATGCCAAAAGTAATGCCAAGGAAATTTGGTAAATTTTGGCATTACTTTTGGCTTCAAAAATACCCTTTATTTATGCCGTTTTTTTTACTTGATTTTCTCGATTTTATGGCCCAGATTTAACTTGGCAAAATCATGATTTGTCTGAATTTATTCAGTGATAAGTAATGCTTGATTTTCGAGTGAAAACTGATGCGAAAATCAAGCATTACTTCTGGGTTTAATTTGAGGGGGTAAAACGGTATGGGAAGGAGTACAAATAAGCTGACTGCAAAAGCGGTGCTCAATGCTAAAGCGGAAGCAAAGCCCTATAGATTGTCAGATGGTGGCAATCTCTATCTCTATGTGCGCACTGCAGGGAAAACGTGGGAATTTAGATACATACGTCCCTCCACCAGCAAACCCACCTATTTTGGTTTAGGCTCATATCCTGACGTATCCTTAGCTGAGGCGCGAGATAAAGCGCTAGAAGCGCGGAAAAACTTGGCCGAAGGCATCGACCCTCAATTACTTAAAGTTGAAAACAAATTAAAAGCGGCAACAGAGAACGCTCAAACTCTGAAGCATATTGCACAAATGTGGATGGACTCAAAGCAAGGAAGCATCAAGCCTAAAACCATCGAAGGCAATTGGCGAAAGCTTGAGCTGTATGCCTTCCCTAAACTGGGGAGTATTGCGATTAGCAGACTCACGGCTCCCATAGCCATTGCCGCGCTCAAGCCCCTAGAGCAGAAGGGGCATCTTGAAACGGTTAAACGTACCGCTCAGTTGCTGAATGAAATCATGAACTTTTCAGTTAACTCTGGTTACATTCACGCCAATCCGTTGTCAGGTATTCGAGAAGTTTTTAGAAAAAGCAAAGTAGAGCATCTGAAGGCATTAAAACCAGCAGAGCTAGCTGAGTTGCTGCAGACTATTGCAAACGCCAATTTATTGTTAACGACCCGGTGTTTGATTGAATGGCAATTGCACACAATGACCAGGCCAAATGAAGCGGCCGGAGCCCGTTGGGAAGAAATCGATTTTGATGCCAAACTTTGGACTATTCCTGAATCACGCATGAAAATGAATCGTGAGCATATTATCCCGCTTACAGAGCATACCCTCGCGATACTCGAAACTGTTAAGCCGATCAGTGAACAAAGCCAATTCGTTTTTCCGTCATCTAAAGATCCTAAAAAGCACACAGATCCTGAAACCATCAACAAAGCATTAGGGCGAATGGGATTAAAGGGAAGAACAACGGGGCATGGTTTACGCTCACTGGCGAGCACAACCTTAAATGAACAAGGCTTTGATGGTGATGTTATTGAGGCAGCGTTAGCCCATGTTGATAAAAACCAAATCCGCAGTGCCTATAATCGCACGACCTACCTAGAGCGACGGACCAAGTTAATGGAGTGGTGGAGCAATCATATTGCCACTGCAGCAGTGGGCTCTTTGTCAGTAACAGCTGGTTCAAGAAAATTAGGGGCATGACCTGTAAGGCCGAATAGAGATTATCTCCCTGAGTCAAAACGTTAGGGGACGTGACAAACGAATCTAACCTGTTAAGTCCGACTCAGGGTTGGTACACTTACATCATGACTAACCTAAAGCCAAACTAATGACTATCGAGCAGAGCCAGCATTTGCACCAACTAAACGCTTTAGCTGCAAGCCATCCTGAGGTGGCGGTATTATGGCTTTATGGTTCGCAGGCGAAAGGAAATGCTAGCGAGCATAGCGATTGGGATTTAGCCGTCGCATTCGATCCGGTAAAGGCGGACAGTGTGCTTGATACTCGTATTAGAGCTGAACTGCTTGCTATGGATTGGCAAAGAGCATTGGGGCTAGCCGAAGGAAAGCTTTCCGTTGTCGATATCAACCTTGCACCAATCCCTCTGGCTTTTGGGATCATTAATGCCAATAAACTTATCTTTAGTCGAGATGAAGGTCGAAGAATGCAAGAGGAGTCCCGCATTATGTCGCAAATGGAACTCGATTATTCAGCCCAAAGTCTATAAAGGAATAGTTGTATTATGTCGGATAATGCCTATATCACGTCATTGCGTTTAAGCCTTAGCCGGTATCAAGCCGAGCTCGGAGAGTTACGTCAATTACTTAGTCAGCGTTCCTTATCTAATCTCGAATATCGAGCAGCAGAGCGAACACTACAGGTCTCTATTGAAGCTTGCATTGGCATTGCAAAACATTGGGCTAAGGCACTGGCTGGACATAGTCCGCAGGATGCCTACCAAGCATTTGAGATCCTGTGTCAACGAGGAGCACAACCAGCCGATGAATTAAATGGCTGGCGTAAAGTGATAGGCCTGCGTAATGCACTGGTACATGATTATCTGAATATTGACCCTGAGATCATCCGCAGTGTGATCTCTCAAGGTTATAGCGATAGATTATTTGTCTTTGCAGAGCAGGGATTGGAATGGTTATCTTTGAAGAATAACTAAAGTCTGATTGACTTTCACAGGCTCTCCTAAAGATTGAATTTATGAGTCGACTAGAGTCAACCTGTTCATTCTAAGAAAACAGCTAATTGCCAAATGTTAACTTCGATAAAGAAAAGTATTTAGTGGTCCATATCGAGGTCGTTTAATAGATCTTGCTAGCTGTCATTCCTTGGTTATAATTTACTGTATATATTAACAGTGGTTTATTGCTATGCGTGTTATCCCTATTCCTGCCCGTGCTGGCATTACAGGTTTTGAGTCACCTGCGGCTGAATACACTCAGCTAGGTCTAAGCTTGGATGAGCTATTGGTCGACCACCCAAGCTCAACTTTTATGGCTTATGCCCTAGGGGACTCGATGCAAGATGTCGGCATCTTTGATGGTGATATTCTTATTGTTGACCGCCACGAGATGGTGCGAAATGGCGATGTCATTGTAGCCAATTTAAATAGGGAGTTTGTTTGCAAAATCATTGATATCCCCCGCCGTTTACTGCTTTCTTCTAATCAACAACACCAGCCTGTCATTATTCACGAATACGATGAGTTTAGTATTGAAGGCGTTATCACTCGTTCTATTCGTTGCCACCGTAAAAGTCCTGTATTGAGTAAAAAATTGAGTAAAAAGTAGATGTTTGCGCTAGTCGATGCCAACAGCTTTTACTGTAGTGCGGAACAGGTGTTTCGGCCTGATTGGCGTGGTAAGCCTGTTGTTGTGCTAAGTAATAATGATGGGATGATTGTTGCCGCCAATAGGCAGGCTAAAGAGGCGGGTATTCAGAAGTTTGTGCCTTACTTTCAAGTCAAAGCGCAGTGTGCGGAGCGTGGTGTGATTGCGTGTTCATCTAATTATGAACTGTATGCTGACTTATCGAGCAAGATGATGGATATCATTGGCCGCTTTGCGCCTGAGCAGCATGTATACAGCATCGATGAAACGTTCCTGTCGTTTAAGAACTGCTATCCAGCAATAAAATGCCTACATACTCAAGGTCAATTAATAAGACGAGCAGTATGGAAAGAAGCTCGCTTGCCAGTTTGTGTGGGAATTGCAGAAACCCTGACCTTGGCAAAACTGGCTAACCATGCTGCTAAGAAGATTGAGGGTTATAAAGGGGTTTGTGTTATCGACAATGACCAAGACCGAACCGCTATTCTAAAGCAGCTAGCAGTAGGTGATGTTTGGGGGATTGGGCGCAGGATTAGTGCAAAGCTTGAACTGATGAATATCCGTACTGCGTTTGACCTAGCGAACATGCCAGCAGGATTAGCCCGTAAGCAATTTAGTATTGAAATTGAGCGCACAGTAAGAGAGCTAAACGGCCAAGCCTGCAAACAATGGGACGAGGCGAGGGCTGATAAAAAGCAGATATTCTCGACAAGAAGCATGGGTGAGCGTATCACCGATTTTGAATCGTTACTGCAAGCACTAAGTAAGCATGTGGGAATTGCGGCTGCTAAAGCGCGTAAGCAAGGCTCTGTTTGCAAGACGATACTGCTATTTGCGAGTAACTCCCCCCATGATGAGCGGCCTGTTAGCTATAAAACCGTGGTGCACTTCCCTTGTCCGACGAACTGTACGATAGAGCTGACTAAAGCAGTATGTGAAGCCGCACCCAAGCTATTTCGTGAAGGTGTACGCTATTACAAGATAGGCGTAGGTTTGATTGATTTAGCGAGCGAGAAACATAGCCAACTAGATTTGTTTAATCCGCCGACCGCAAAGCCAGCGCTAATGCTTACACTCGATCACATAAACCAACGCTATGGCAGTGATACTCTATTTGTTGCAGCTCAAGGCATAGAGCAAAAATGGGCAATGCGGAGGGATTTGCTGACGCCGCAATATACGACTAAGTGGCGAAGTGTGCCGTGTATTAAGTGCTAACGATGTTATGCCCCATTCCGTGTTTCGGCTCGTTAGCTCAATCGAAAATTCCTACACCTGTTGCCATACAAATTCTCATTTAGTTACCTATGTTTGGCCCTACCGCGAAGCGACTAATAATGTATGGGATACAGTCATATTTAAATTTAGGTATTTTAGTATGATTTTAAGACAAAATCAGTGCGCACTAACTCCATCAACAACAGATAAAACTCTATAAAATCATGCGACTATAGTAGCTGAATTTTTGTTCATAGGTTTGGAAAACGCGCATACACGTTTTTCCAGATGGTGTATTTGGCAGAAACCTGATAAGTTCTTTGCATACAAATAGTTAACCGTGCGCGTTTTCACTGGTCCCACGAGGTAAACGCGCATGCACACTAATCAAATGTTGAACTAAGCCGCTGCGCGGAGCCTAAAGCGAACCACTGTTCCACACTTACTCCTAGGGATAATCCCTTACCTAGGAGGTCTACCATGTCATCACTTCTGCAACAATTCCATGATGAGATTAGTTTACGTGGTTACTCGGCCCGTACGCGTAACGCTTATTTGTATGCCATCACCCAACTGCAGCACTATGCCAACCAACCGCTCGATAACATTACGGATGAGCAGCTTACGGCTTATTTCCGTTACTTAAATCTTGAGCGGCATCATTCCAGAGCCACCTTAAAGTTACAGCTTAATGGCATTCATTTTTTCTATGAACATGTCCTAGGGCGCGACTTTACGGTTCAGCTAAGTTTACCGAAACGTCCGCACAAACTGCCGCAATTGCTTAGCTGCCAAGATATCGCGGCACTGCTGTACCACTGTCAAAACCTGAAACAACGCGCCATGTTGGCGCTGTGTTATGGTTGTGGTTTGCGTGTCAGTGAGTTAACCCATATTAAGGTTGCTGATATCGATGGGCAGCGGCAGTTACTCAAAGTGTGTCAAGGTAAAGGCGCCTGCGACCGCTGGGTGATTATTTCACCGACCTTACTCACCCTGTTGCGTCAGTATTGGCAAGCGTATCATCCCGTCGAATGGTTGTTTGCCTCGACCTATCATGATGTGGTTTATCCGCTGCATGAGTCGACCTTTCGTAAAGCGTTAGCGAAGGCGGCCCGCTTAGCGAGTATCACTAAGCCATGCAGCCCACACAGCCTAAGGCATGCTTATGCGACCCATCAATTACAAGCGGGTATGCCACTTCATCAATTACAGGCTCAACTTGGTCATCACAGTATTAAATCCACCGAGCGCTACTTGCATTGGTCGCCGGAATTGGGTCATCAAGGGCGTGACTTGCTAGCAAGTCTTGGGGGGATGCAATGGCAACCTCCTACCATGTAAGCGATATCCTTCAGCAGCACTTAACTCACTATCAACAGCAGCATAAACTGACCGAACAGCAAGCCTTAGTCTGCCAGCATATTCAGCAGTGTCGCACGCAAACCTTAGGCATACAGCACTGGCGTTGTGATACTTGCCAGTATGAGCAGCAGGTGTTTTGCTCCTGTGGTGACCGGCATTGCCCTCGTTGTCAGGGAAGGCAGACGCAAGCGTGGATTGCTACGCAGCAGGCGCAAGTCTTGCATTGCCGCTATTTCCACTTGGTCTTTACCTTACCTCACGAATTGAACATCTTGGCGCACTACGCTGCCAAGCCGTTATACAGCGCCCTGTTTGAGTCGGTGTGGCAGACGCTTGCGCAGTTTGGCATGAAACGG